>NZ_VPCL01000004.1:0-195888 GCF_013418235.1 Acinetobacter sp. YH12156 | reverse complement strand
ACTGATTTTGAATCATATTTTTTCAGCCTTGATGGCCTACGTTGAGATACAAAAGAACCAGTTTGAGCGGATCTTTGAAAATGTATATCGTTGGCAGAAGAAATTATTTAGACCAGTTATCAAAAACTTCATTGATGACTTTATTCTCGATAAAAATCATCTGCTACCACAGAGAATCTATAAATAATAGTGCGTAAGTCCTATATTATATAAATATGAAAAATATAAGCTACTCCTTTAGCCTATTTTTCCCATATTTTTTCTCAATTTTTAAATAACTTAAGTCTTTATCAATACAATAGAAGACTCACATCATCTACAGTAATTATTGATTTCGCGCTATAAAATCAAAAACAAACCGAAGAAAAACAAAAACATGTCAAATTACATTATCTTACTCAGCATTATCCTGATCATTCTTGTATTCATCATTAGCGCATATCAGTCAAGACGACGTAAACCTATCAAACCGCGTACACTCACAGCCAGAGAAAGCAAACTTGCCAATCTTGCCGATGGTATCGAGCTAATTTTCACGCCTATTTTTTGGATCATTAAGCTCATGATCGGGATATTCAAATCATAAAGCTGTTGTTAACGATTTTTTGAATTTAATCATAAAATCGTGTTTGCACCATATTGAAAATCACTCAACAGGAATACAATCTGCACATTCTCCCATCCCGCCCTTACCATGTCGAAAAACCTCGCTACGCTGATTGGCTTAAGTGCCATTTTACAGTGGTCGTCTATCGTGGGATTGCTCAAGAAAATCAGTTTTAGTATTGGGCCTGATCTGGCTGTACTCATGATGTATAGCTTAAGCACCCTGCTCTTACTGGCTGTTTTTGGTGTTCCCAAACTCAAAACCATCCCCAAGTTCTATCTGCTCAGTGCAGCTACATTATTTCTAGTGTATGAAATCTGCTTTGCCTATGCCGTAGCACTCGCACAAACTGCACAGCAAGCCATTGAAATCAGTCTAGTGAATTATTTATGGCCGAGTATGACCATCGCTATGCTCATTCTATTTCATGAACTAAAATTTCACAGCTTAGTGGTGGTGGGGCTCAGTATTAGTCTGGCAGGTATTTTTTATATCCAGACGGGCAACGGCGATATTCATTTAGCAACCGTCATTCACAATATACAAGCCAATCCAACCAGTTACATTTTGGCATTTATTGGGGCGAGTTTATGGTCGTTATATTGTGTATTTACCAAAAAATACAGCCAAGGACATAACCCGATCGTGTTCTTTTTCGCGATGGTAAGTGTGGTTCTCTGGAGCAAGACGCTGCTGTTAGATCACGAACAACTGCCACAACTTCTTAATATTGACTTGAATATTATGCTGTATATGTTGCTGGTTTCTGTCGTAACTGGCTTGGGTTATGCAGCGTGGAATATCGGAATTAACCAAGGTAATATTGCGATGCTGGTCGCGTTATCTTATTTTAGCCCGATCTTTTCGTCTATTATTTCGATGTGGGTACTGAATACCAGTCTGTCCCACACCTTTTGGATCGGCACGATGATGGTCACCTTAGGTTCTTTTATTTGCTGGCTGTCGACCAACTGGGATGAAATTCGAGACCGACTGTTTCCAGGCAAGCTTTATAAAACTTAAACCACATTTTTGCGGTTTAAGTTTTATTTGTATCTGCAATCCATTAACGGGTGATGCCTAGTTTATTCCACACGTCAGGTGTCAAGAAAGTCGTGACCAGTTTATTCAAATCTACATAACGCAGCACACCCTTCAGCTGATGATTCACTTCCGGATTATTCAGGATTTCTTCACCCGTGGTACGGCCTAGGGCCTGAAAACTATCGCCTACCGCTTCCAGGCCTTCAGATTGAATAACAGCCTTTGTTTGAGCTGCACATTGCTCTACCAGAATCCGCTGTAATACCGCCGCCAAATTTCGATCCAGGTTTTCCTTCTGCTGAGCAGTCACATTGCTATAAGCCTTCAAGTCTGGATGTGCAGACAAAGCCACAAAGGTCCATTGCAGTACCGTCGTTTTATCCGTGGCAGTCGTCGACTTTACCAAACAGTCACTCAGCTGATCTACAGCAGGACTGGCCATACTCACTTGTGCTGCACCCAATAAGGTTGCACCTAGAAAAAATGAACGAATACGAGAAGAACTTTTTAAACCCATCACCACTTCCTTTTAATATGACATCAGCATTTTGGCGCTGAAAATAGTTTCTTTGTATCATGTAAAAAGGAAATATACTGATAGAACTCTGTAAAACCTGAACTGGATTTAAAATTAATTCAGATGAAAAATTTCATCCCATCATGTTATTCATTAGATGGTGATATTGATCGAGTAAACTTAGCGTTATTATTCAAATTAAAACAATAAAAATAATCATGATGACTGCAAACACCTTTAACAGCATCCTTCCTTGGAGACTGGTTGTGTTCTTTAGCTTGACCGTATTGTTATTGATCCATCCTGTTTTTCGAAGATGGATGTTCGAATCGCGCGACTTGCCCAGCAAACGCAGTCGGATCTCATCCTCTATATCCGACCTGATTGAACTGATTTTTTATCCCATCTTCTGGTGAATCAAAATCATCATACGGATTCTGGATTAAATGCGTTTAATTCAGTGCTTATTTGATCTGTCTCAACATATTCTTCGCCCCACTATGATTATAGTTATTAGACAGATTCTGTAGCACACGCTTGGCCTGAGTTTTAGCATTCGGGAAACGGTTGGCATAGGCCGGAATCCCGTTCAAACAGCGAGCAACCAGCATACCAGATTCGGTATAAACCCGAGTTCCCTCAGTCCCCTGCAATTTGCCATAATTGTAGGCACGCTGCGCATTATTGCAGGCATTATTCAGGTTCTTGCCACTATTAATATCACGGCGTGCTGCCACATAGAGCTTCATCTGCTGCTGTTGGGGTGTTTCTACCACTGAAGCTCTCACGGGGACTACCCTCGTCGCGATCTGTTTTTTCTCTAACTCTTTTCTTTCTAATTCCTTTCTCTCTAATTCTTTCCTTTCCTGCTCTTTACGCGCTGATTCTTTAAGTTCATTCGTGCTCTTCGTTACAGGCGTTTTTATCGATGCAGCAGTCTTTTTCTGGGTAGCGACAGTGTTCTTATTTGCAGCAAGGTAAAAGTTTCTTGCCTCAGTCGCACTCATCAACTTGGTCAGCAATCGAACGCTACGGTTCTGGCTGGTTTTATCGACCTGTCGTTCAGAAACCGGCTCGATCGAGACGATCCAGCTTTCAGCCAGGCCATCCATACGACACTGATAGGCGCCGCTTCCCTGTACCACACCTCGGTTTGTACTCAGGCGTTTGCGTTGGGCAGGATCTGCCACTGCATTAAAATTACTTCTATACAATAGGGAAAGTTTACCGCCTTGTTCATGACAATATTGCGTCAGGATCGAACGCGGATACATGGCCTGAGTGCTGTTATTTTTCTGTGCTTGCCCCCAAAGATAAATATAATCTTTTGCACTGCCATCACGTTGATTCAAAGCCCGCTTGGCGATTAGCTCTTCCGGACTGGCAAAAGGATGTAAAACCCCTGATTTCAGCCGACTCACGCTATTACATCCCGCCAAGCCTATTGCCCCTATTATTAGAATTATTACGTTTAGCTTCACAGCAAATATCTCAACCCCAAATTCCCGTATAACATAGCCTAAATAGCAGCAAACAACAAACACAAGATGTTGATAAGTATCAAATTTAAAAGATAAAAAGGAGGCACATCATTCACAACCCTATACATTATGCCAAGCCTCAGCCTATAAAAATTGAGATAAGCATCCTTCTGGCGCGTAGTTAAAGGATAAATAACAGCGGGATTGAATCAGAAATAAATAGAACACCATATAAAAAGCCGAAGAAAGATAGCAATCTTTCTTCGGCAGCTTATTCAAGATAATGGTACAGATCTTTATTATCATGTGTAAAAAATTACTTTTTACCCTCTATAGCATTGTCTAAACAAGATCAGCATCAGAATAATTTCCTCAACGTACACTTCTTATTTTTATACGTTAAACCGCTGGAAATTAAACTCCATCTTCGCTGGTCATTAAGATTCTAATCAGGAAAACCAGACCTGAATACCCCTATATTGGGATGTTTTGCTCCTATTTGATCTGATCTGACCAATGGTCAGATCAAGCTTTTCGATTAGATGTTAACGTCGATTTAGATATAAAAAGACAAAGATAAAATCATTTGGCTTTTACAATCTAATGGGTAACTTAGAAAAAATTAATCCAGATGGGATTCAAATGCTTTTAAACGTTTATAGATCGACATCAGCTCAATAATGGTCGGCCACGATAAAATCAGATATTGGAAAGACTCACGTACTTTTCCAAATACATTCAGGATTTGCATCATCAAACCCAGGGTGATCGTTCCTGCTGCAATACTCGGAAACAGGATAAATAATCCATAGATATTGTCTAACTGTAAGTACCAGATCCGGACCAGGTTGAAATAGGCATAGTGAAAATACAGACGGAAATAATTCCAGCGTACCCGGCTAAACAGTTCTTGCAGTGTCAGCGGATGAGCCCGATCAGCATGATCCTCTCCGTACACCAGTTCTTTACGGTAAGCAGCCTCGACTTTCTGGTTATTAAACTCCAGTCCTGGCAGTTTCATCCCGACCACCATCAAAATGACGGTACCCAATACGGCCCATCCAATAGAAGCCCACATTAAAGCATGCGGTATTTCTCCCACAATTGGCAGAACCTTTACATGACTTGAAAGCTGGTACAGGATAGGCAGAAACGCCATCAATAACATCAATGCTTCAATCAGGGAAACACTCAGCTGTTCCGTGGTTTTGGCAAAGCGCATGGTATCTTCCTGAATACGCTGGGATGCGCCTTCAATATGACGCAATTGTTCCCAATGTGCCGTGTAATAGTTATTCATCGCGGTACGCCAGCGGAACACATAATGGCTGACGAAAAACATATTAAATACGGCCAAAGTGACGTAAATCATGGCGATATAAATAAAGGTTAAAGCTTCTTGATAGAGAAGTGAAACATCTCCGCCACCGCTGCCTAGCATTTTCTGGATCTGGTCATAAAACGGGCTATACCATTCATTTAAAACGACATTGACCTGTACTCCAAACCAGATATTAAACAGGATAAAAGCCGAGCCCCAGACTGACCAACGCTGCCATGGATGTTGTGCTTTCCACGTCCAGAAGAGAGCAAATATGGCAGTGGCAAGAAAAAACCAAAGGTAGAACCAGAGAAACTTGGCTGACCAGAAACGACTGATACCGATAGCGAGACTTTCCTCAGAATAGCCTTCAGGGAAACCCAAATAGACTCCCCATCCTGATCCGCCAGTATGCCAAAGCACAAGATTAAGGATAAACCACAAAATCAGGCTGCTAAAAAACCAGACAGGTTGCGGAAAAAATGACTTGAACATGCTGACCGAGTTCTCCTTCTATATTTGGGTCATCCAAATGACGCCTAGTTTATTCTTATTTTAGACTTTTACTGTTATAAAGCATTAATTTTCAATTTAGTTTAAAAAATAACATAGCGATGCATAGTCCCTTATAAAATTTATTTTTATAGATTTTCAAAACGTATTTTTCTCTTAATGAGTCTTTTTATTCTTGATCAGCCTATCTAAAGCTCCAGAGGCAATCAGGTGCATGAATCATCAAGTTTTTGCCTTATGTATTTTTAAATCCTGTACATCAGTACGGCCTGTCTGTTTTATTAAAAACGAATATAGCTTCTTAAAATTCTATAAATAGAATGAAATCAAATACTCAATAAGGCCTTTATAGATGTTTAGATAAAGGTTTTGCTGCTACTGAAGTAAATAAATCATTGACCCAGTTCTCATTTTTTGGAGAAATAGTTAAATTTTCAAAAATCATGCTATGATTTAACTCTCGAAAAGTAATCTTATTTTGGAATAAAACTATGGAAAGTTCGGTAATTGAATTACTTAAACCATTGACCTTAGAAAAGGAAAATTGTACCCCGATTATTTTTGAGGCAGGCACTGTTTTGAAAGTGGTCATGCAGACTCCCACCAGTCTTTTGGTCAGTAATGATGATGACTTTAACTTCACAATTCCTTTAAAAGATGAAAATGAGCTGTGGAGAGAGCTCTAAGCACTTTCTCCATTTTGAACAGACGGGTTGTATCTGTGCCAGCTGCTGAATTGATATGATACGGCCCTCAACTAAGCTTCCTTTTGAATGTAAGTTATCGTTATTTTATTCCCTTCTTAAAATTCATTTCTCTTCTTTTCTGAGAAGTCCTTAGCAGTCTAAGCGGGATATGATTCGTACAAAAAATAACTTTATAGTTGAAAATCCACCTATTTTTTGGCCTGGACTAAATAATTTTCACCCGTTTTTCCCTTTTTATGTAAGTTCCAGTACTTAAAGGATCTTCTTTCCTTACACACCTTTTCTTTAGCTTAACTTCATCTAAGCTCAACGTCTTGATTTTGAAACCTGAATATTCTAGCTATTTATGACCAGTAAATTAAAAAAACCTCAGTCTATATGAGTGAATTTTTATACCAAATGATAAAATTAAAAATCTAATAATGAGAAAAATTTAAATCTGTAAAACTAATTTAAAAAATCCTTAAACATCGTCAAATTTTTATATCCGATCTAAAGAAAATTATAGAGCAATAAGTTCTTATCCTGTAACACTCTAATAGCCCCCATATCTTCATGACCTTTTATATATTTAAAAAATAATAATTTTCAACAGCTTGTCTTCTATTTTTTCACTCCAAGAATAGGGTTAATTATTTTCATCCAAAAAATTCATTTTAAATAAAATCAACTTATATTATCTACATTTAAAATAAATCAAATTTTAAAAATAAAATACTAAATTATAGCGATTAAAATTTTAAACAACTCAAGCAATCACATTGAATATTATGGCTTAAATAAAAAATAATCCTAAATAAAAATAAATTAATAAAAAACAGTCAGAGCATTATCTTTAAAATTTATTAAGAATAATATCTTTTACATGAAAAATATTTCCAAATTTTACAAAGTAACTGTACTTGTTAAAAATGTTTCTTTTCTGCACTTAAATCCAGTCTATTAAATGAAATATGCTATATATTTATTAGATTAAAAATTAATCAGGCAGTTTTAAAATTTAAATTAATTTTATTTCAAATACTTAGGTGGAGTTTATGTCCGCTCAACACTCTGGTCAAGATGCAGAAGATTCACTTATAGTGCCTTCTCCTCTATTAGCTCAAGTGATTTTAACTCAACTCAATCCAGTTATTTATTCTCATAAGCTTATTTTATTTCTTGATATTGATGGAACTATTTCCGAATTCCATCCTGATCCAACAAAAAATATAATTAAAGATGAAACCTTAAATACCTTGAAAGAGCTACAACAATATATTGAGTTGGTATTAATCACTGGTCGTTCTATTGCACAAGCTCAAAAACTTATTTATCCCTTTGACTGGAATATTGCCGGCTCACATGGTCTGGAATTAAACTATCAATCGCATTTAAGTCATTTAATTGATTTAAATTCTGAGCAATTTGAATTATTAAAAAATTATATTACTGAACATAGCGCTCAGCTTCCTCAGATTCGAATAGAAAAGAAAGACTATTCGGTCGCACTGCATTTTCGTGAACATCCACATTTAGAAGATCTGGTGCATACATTTGCATTGGATTGTCTGACCCACTTTCAAGCATTTGAACTGAAGGCCGGGAAGTTTGTATTTGAGCTGGTACCCAAAGGTGCAAACAAAGGTTCAGCCATTCAACACATTCACCAGCAAGCTCATTTAAGTGATCATTACCCTATTTTTATCGGTGATGACCTGACCGATGAAGCTGGCTTTCAGGTGATTAATAGCTTAAAGGGCTGTTCCATTAAAGTCGGCACGGGCAACACCGTAGCACAACATCGGCTCGAAAACGTAACACAAGTACAAGCTTTTTTAACGGAGCTTTTAACATTATTTAAAGCACAACAACAATTATTGGAGAAATCACATGTCAAAACTCATTGTGTTATCAAATCGTGTGAATCTACCTAACCCAGACAATACACAGGCAGGTGGATTAGCGGTGGCTTTGCAGGATGCTTTGCAGGATATTGGCGGCATTTGGGTCGGCTGGAATGGTTCCAGAGTCGATCATGGCAAAGAGCAGAAGTTTCAAATCCTCAAACATCAGAATGTTGAATATCATACGAGTCCTTTGACTGAGCCCCAATATCAGGGTTTTTATTGTGGTTTTGCCAATAATGCCTTATGGCCGCTGATGCATGATCAGCATCAACTTGTGGATTATCAGCCACAGGATTTCAAAACCTATAAAGATGTCAATTTACGCTTTGCCAAGCATCTGAAACAGGTCGCCTCTCCCCATGACATCATCTGGATTCATGATTACCATTTTTTAAGTGTGGCGCATTACTGTCGAAAACTGGGTATGCGTAACCGTATTGGTTTCTTCCTGCATATTCCTTTTCCTGAACTGAAACTCTGGCAGACGTTACCGGCCTATCAGGATCTGGCGCATCATCTGGCTCACTTTGATGTACTCGGATTTCAAACCCCACGCGATCAGAAAAACTGTATCCAGTTTCTGGAACAGACCTTAAAAATCAAGCATCGTCATGATGAAATCCTGAATTATCAGTCAAGACGGATTTATGTGAAATGTTATCCAATTGGCGTGCATCCGGTTCAACTGAAAAATCAGGCGGCTGATAGCCAGCTTAACAAATTACCTTTTGATCTCGAGACAGTCCGTCCTTATAAACGCATTATTTCGGTCGACCGGATTGATTATAGTAAGGGTTTACTGGAGAAAATCGGATCCTTGCAAAGCTTGCTGGAAGATCAGCCCGAATTTAAACATCAGTTTCAGCAACTGCAAATTGCCTGCCCATGCCGACTGGATGTCAAAACCTATAAAAACCTGTATGAGCAATTCCAGTCTGCCGTGCAGGAACTCAATACCCAGCATGGCACAGCAGACTGGCAACCTTTCGATTGCAGTTATGAAACCTTAGGTCATGAAGCCTTAATGCAACTGTATCGTAAGGCAGATATTTGCTGGGTAAATTCGATCCGGGATGGTATGAATCTGGTGGCGAAAGAATATATTGCGGCGCAGAATCCACTCGATCCGGGTGTTTTAATTCTGTCTAAATATGCCGGTGCTGCCGAACAAATGAAAGAAGCCTTGCTGGTCGATCCTTATGAGCATGACAGTATGTCCAAAGCCTTGAAAAAAGCGCTGCGCATGTCTAAATCGGAGCGTTTAGAACGTTATCGTTATTTAAGCCAAGGCTTGAAAAACTTCGATATTATTCGCTGGCGAGATCAATTTATCACTGACTTGAAAAAATCACAGAGTGTACGAATCTATCGTCCGGTGGCTAGCGGAATTTCCACCCAGTTCAGTGTGCATGCTTAAATACACACCTGAAAAAAACACCAGCATTATGCTGGTGTTTCGTTTTGTAGCGGAGAAATAAGCTCTTCGGCCGCTTGTGCATCTTTTGGATCTGCAGTCAGATGATTCAAAATCACAATACTGAATAGACCTATCGCAATCACACTAAACACCAGACTCAAGCCAATAATTTCACTGCCGAAACCGACCAATGCCGGTCCGATCAGTGAACCTGTGTATGCAAATACCGATACATAGGATAATGCCACATGTGAAGCCAAGGTTTTTTGACGGCCTGCACGTGAAAACATTAACGGTACAATATTAGCACTGCCCAGACCGAGAATGGCATAGCCCAGCAACACTACTTGCCAGACTGGTGCAAAGACCACAGTCAATAAACCTGTTGCAGCCAAAATTGCACTCAGTAGAATGGTATTTTTTTCACCAAACTGTTGAATAATGAGATGTCCGCTGAAACGACCCAATACCATCAAGGCCGCAAAGAAGCTATAAGCCAAACCAGTTTGAGCCGCTGGCAAATTGAACTGGCTGGCAAGATAAATCCCGCTCCAGTCCATCGCTGCGCCTTCGGACAGGAACGCCACAAAACAGATCAAACCGATGCCTAGAATCGCCAAGGTGGGTGCTGCTTTTGTCGCTGACTGTTCTGATGAGGAGGTTTCCTCTAGCACTGTTTTTGGCTCAGTCCCCAAGCTAAAAGGAATAGCCAATATTGCAATCAATAGCAAAATCGCACTGACAATAACTGCGCCAGTTAAAGGCGCTAGACCGAATCCCATTAACGTGGTCATTCCCAGCACACCGGCCAGACCACCGAGGCTACATACGCCATGGAAACCCGACATTAAACTTTTAGCAAGTTTTTTCTCAACCTGTGCGGCCTGAATATTGACTGTCACCCCCAAAGCACCAGCACTGGCCCCAAAGAAAAACAGGCTGATCGCCATCATCAAATGATTCGGGCTATACGCCAAAGCAGGCAAAATAAACAAAAATGCTGTTAACACCACAGCCAGAACAGCACGGCAACCTAATGTATTGGCGAGTCGGCCTGCCAGTGGCATCGCCAGCATGGATCCAATTCCGGCACAGAGTAATAATAGACCAAAGTCTGCATGATTGAGTAACAGGCGCTGCTGTGCATAGGGAATTAAAGGTGCCCAAGCTGCGGTACTAAAACCCAAGCTAAAGAAGCACAATGCAGTCGCTATTTTCTGCCATAGATGGGGTGATGGAGACTGAATTCGAGAAAGCAGAGTTTGATTAAACATTGTATTACCTAAAAAGAAGGCTCAGGCATCCATTACCGATCATCCATAGAAAAACCCCACTGACTTATAGCTGAAATGTATAAGTAGGCGGGGCTTAATTTGCGTGAATTATAAACAGAATAATTTTAAATGGAATAGCTTTTAGGCACTAATTTCAAGATTTTTTACAAGTGGCTGATTGTATAAAATTTATAATTTTGTAATTTTATTTGCATAGGCTGATCGGTTTTTCAACGGCTTCTTTAAGCTCCAGATTTTGCAGAAAATGTGCAAAACCGGCTGCAATTTTTGAGCTAAGCCGACTGCTGGTGGTCACTCTGAGCTGATTCGACCAGATAATCTTTGCCCCGACATGTTCTAGGCGATGGATGAAATCGACATCTTCATGACAGTCCAGTTGCTGAAAGCCGTTTACCTGTAGATAAGACGCGGCCTTAAAACATAGATTTGCCCCATGAATATGACGGTGATCCATCTTGTCCTGATAATGACTCAGATAAGTCTGACGGGCTAATGTGCTTAAATGCCCCCATTCATCCAGATCGACCACCCCACAAATCACATCCGCCGGTTGGTGCTGCAACATGACCTGAAACCAGTCACGCTGTACAAAAGAATCGGCATCGGTACAACAAATCCAGTCACAACCCTGCTCGATCATGTGCTGAACGCCTAGATGACGTGCCTTTCCTACATTTTTAAAATGACAACTGATCGTCTGGATTCCCGACTGCTGAACTTTGCTTGCAGTAGAATCGGTGCAACTGTCTAAAACCACCAGAATCTTGATCTCGGGCAGAACTGCTAATTTTCCCACATGCTGAAAGAAGTAAAGTCGTGCAGATTTTAATGCTTTCAGGCAACGTTCAATATAGGCTTCTTCATTACAGGCCGGAATCACCACCGCAATTTTCTTCATTTCAAGCCCTCCAGCTCTGCCACAGATTGCGCAGAATTCAGCCACAGATCGACCAGAAAGTCTGAATCCTGTACGCTGAGATTATGCTTATATTTTAACTGGGCTTTTAATTGTCGATGTACCTCTTCACCATTTAAGCTAAATCCTGCAATCGGCGCGCGCCAATGACAACTCAAGATACATCCACCGGGTTCGAGTGCAGTATGCAACCATGCCAGCACCTGTTGTAATGCGGCCGGATCTAAATAATATAGAATCTCACTAACCACAATGAGCTGAAATTTCTGTTGCGGCAAGTGATCTGGCACAATCCGCTGTAGTACCTGTACATGCGGATAAGCATGTAAACGCTGCCGAGCCAATTGAATAGCAGTTTCGTTGGCATCCAGACACATTAAAGTTGCTGTTCGCTGCGCCAGTTCCTGACTGAAGATGCCATTACTACAACCAATTTCAATCGCGGAGTCAAACTGCAAACGCGGCAAGACCGCCAGACAAATCTGCCGTTTGCGCTGTTCATACCAGCGTTGTTCATAGTGCCAGGGATCTCCCTGATTCAGCGCATACAAGGCATCAAAATATTCCTGATCATAGGCTACTTTACTATTCATACAGATACACCTCCCAGGGTTGTAAAATACGCTGTAATGCCTGCTCTGGCAGAATGGGTGCCTGTTCTATGCTAGGGTCAAGCTCGATCTGACTCTTAAAACACCGCGCAGCTCGAGACTTATAGTGCAATTCTCGATCAGTCAATTTGAGTTGATGAGCGATGGTCCAGGGAATTCTGGTATCTCCAGGTGTGGCCCAATGCCAGGCCCAAATCAGGACCTGAATACAGGATAAGTGCCGTTCGGTTGCTAGCTGTTGGGTGACCTGCCCTGCAATTTCATGATCTGGATGTCCATCATGCACAAAGGTGGTAATGAGCACATCATTGGGCTGCAAATAAGATTGCAAATGCTGTTTCAGCAGTTCTCGCTGTTCTGCGACCTGGCCATCCTGAATATCCAGCGCAATCCGCAGAATATTCTGCTTCAATGCTAACTCTTCCAAAGCTGCTCGCGTTTCAGCAGGACGAATCTGGTTCAACTCTTCCGGGTTATACAAAATCGAGTCTGGATGGCTGGCGGTACCATTGGTAACGGCAAAAAGTACAATCTGATATCCCAATGTGTCCAGACGCTGAATCAGACCGCCACAACCCAAAATTTCATCATCCGGATGCGGGGCAATAATGCAGACTCGGGCATCTGATGGAATAATGCTGGGAATATCGAATTCCGGCATCTGTTGCAAAATCTGGCAAGAGCGCCATTCTTCAAGCCGTGTACCTTCGCCATGGATGACACGGTCTTCGACAATCTCGTGTCTTATAATGTCCATAACTCTTCCTCCTGCACACTCAATTCACCAATCCGTTCCAGATCAAAGGCGGCATGGCTCTGACGAATAAACACCGGCAGATCGGCTGCAAGTCGGGCAAAATGTGGCTGCTCGCAATACGGTGCAGCGCCAAGGGCCTTACCCACCTGAGTCAGCACGTTTAAAGCGGTCGCTTCAACCTGAGCACGCAAGGCCTGAATCTGTAATTGATGGGGAAATTTAGGCTGCTGATCAATTAAATCTGCGACTTGATAAAACAAAGCCTGTGTCGCTAAAAGCTTCCGACTGATTTCACCGAGATACATGGCCTTATAGGCATGCGGTTTTAACAAGACAGCCTGTTTTAAATATTCAGCCAGACGCACGGTTGCGCCGTACCAGCAGGCAGCCACGCCGGCAGCGCCATGCCAGAAGCCCGCCCGATCCAGATAAGCATTCGGCGCTGCAACTTTTTTAGCATTAACCTGATTCAGTTCAAGCCGGGCAGTCAAGGTATGCTGCATGCCCACCGCCTGCCAAATGTCCGTATGATGCTGAATACCTGCTTGTTGCAGATCAAGAATCAGCAACTGTGATCGTTGCTGCTCATCACGATAAGTCAGCAGACCATATTGCACCCAGACCGAGGCAGAACACCAAGGCTTTATTCCTGTAAGTTTTCCGGCGTCTAATGTTAAAGGGCTTGGCCCGCCTTCTGCCGCCCAGACTGCCCATAGACCTTTTTGCTCTAGCGGAATATTCAGTTCATGCAAAATGGCCAAGGCATCCAGATGTGATTCAAACAGTTTGCCCAGACTCAGATTGCTTGCGGAAACCTGACTAAGCATCCGCCAGCATTTTAAGGTGTTTCCAGAAGCGGGATAAGGAATCTGATCGGAAATCGATACCAGTTCCATCAGGGTCTTAGGAATTTTTTCTTCTAGCTCCAGCGGAGAATTTTCAAATCTTTGTAATATTGAACCGAGGTTCATGCAGGTTCTTCCTCATAAAATACGGCACTGTTGTTATGTTTTAAAGTCAGTTAATGGGAAAGTTTTCGCATTTGTTTTAACCGTGTGGTCAGGCCTAATAACTTACGGCGTGCCATGATTTCTTCTTCATTGAAACAAAGTTGCTGCATCAGTTCAGCTAAAGGCAAATGGTTATGCTCAATCAGATAGATGTCCTGTTCTCGATTCCATTTGGCTTGCTGTACCTGTGCCAATAACTTTTTGGCATCCGGTCTTACCATATTATTTATCCATTTTGAAACCAGAAGGATAGAAGCCGCCAAGGCTCCTATCCTCTAGTCGTTTAGGCAGGAATGCTTTCTGCAACCAGTTCACGCGCCCAGACACGATGGTTCATGATCAAAGTCTTGAAGCTGTCTTGTACCGCGTCAAACTGTTCATGCGTCAAAGTCCCTTCATCCCTGATCAGGCGCAGATCTTCAATCAGCTTGGCTTTATCGCCCAGGAAGATAATCGGTTTCAGGTGCTTATACGCTTCCAGCAGATAATGAGTCGCCACACCATCTTTCATCACCACATCATAATTATCACCATCAGTAATCACCACGGCATCATAGGCAATCGATGGCTCGGCTTTTTGCATACCGTCAGAAGGAATTACCTCGCCTTGCTGACCCAGTACCGGACCCGGTTTCGGGGTCAGTACATCGACCACAGCACCCTCTGATTCTGCCCAGGCTTGAACGGCTTTGATACTGGCCTCATTGGCTTTATCGTGTACCAGTAGCGCGATTTTCCGTGCCTTAATATCTTCGGGTTTAAAGGCCTCGAAAGATAAACGCGGTGAAACCTGTACCTCTGGCAATGTTGCCGCTTTTTTCTCTGCCGGAATTTCAATGCCCAATTGATCCGCAACTTGCTGAGCCAAGTCCAAGTCGATGTTACACAGCACTTCCAGTACTTCACGCTCACGAATATATTTGCGTTCTACCTTGCTCAGTTCGAAGACATAGGCATCGACAATATGTTTTTGTTCATGGGGTGCCTGGCTGCGATAGAAAAGACGAGGCTGACTGAAATGATCACTAAAAGATTCACTGCGCTGACGGATCTTGTGACCATCAATACGTTCCTGATAGCTTTCAAAACCACCATCTTGTGCTGCTGGCGGAGCTTCAGCCGGCCAGTGATCATCAATCGAGTTTGGTTCATAA
This sequence comes from Acinetobacter sp. YH12156, assembly GCF_013418235.1. Classification (NCBI taxonomy): domain Bacteria; kingdom Pseudomonadati; phylum Pseudomonadota; class Gammaproteobacteria; order Moraxellales; family Moraxellaceae; genus Acinetobacter; species Acinetobacter sp. YH12156. The sequence goes on along the minus strand of NZ_VPCL01000004.1, from coordinate 180,649 downwards.
CTGGCTTGACCGGTATGTACAATACGCTGATGTAACCCATCACGCTGATTATTGTGGAACGGACAAACCGGCTTGTTGATTGGAATCTGGTGGAAGTTTGGACCACCTAAACGGCTGAGCTGGGTATCGGTATAGGAGAACAGACGTGCTTGTAATAAGGGATCATTGGTAAAATCTAGTCCCGGCACAATATGTCCCGGACAGAATGCTACCTGCTCGGTTTCACCAAAGAAATAATCGACATTACGGTTCAGCACCATTCTGCCAATCGGCGTCACCGGCACCAGTTCTTCCGGAATAATTTTGGTTGGATCCAGCAAATCGAAGTCATATTTCATTTCATCTTCTTCTGGAACGACCTGTACACCGAGCTCCCATTCTGGATAATTCCCGGATGCAATCGCTTCGTATAAGTCACGACGATGGAAATCCGGGTCTTTACCCGCCAGTTTTTGTGCTTCATCCCAGACCAGTTGGGCGAGACCCTGTTTTGGCGTCCAGTGAAATTTCACAAAAACCGCTTTATTTTCGGCATTGATCAACCGGAAGCTATGCACCCCAAAGCCTTGAATGGCTCTTAAATTACGCGGAATACCCCGGTCCGACATGGCCCACATCACCGCATGCGCTGATTCAGGCACTAAAGAAACAAAATCCCAGAACGTATCATGTGCTGATGCACCGGTTGGAATTTCAGTTTGTGGCTCAGGCTTCACCGCATGTACAAAATCCGGGAACTTGATCCCGTCCTGAATAAAGAATACCGGCGCATCATTCGCCACTAGGTCAAAATTACCTTCATCAGTATAAAACTTGGTCGCGAAACCACGAATATCGCGTACAGTATCTGCCGAACCACGCGGCCCCTGTACCGTAGAAAAACGTACAAATACCGGCGTTTGTACACTGGTATTGGTCAGAAAGCCTGCCTTGGTCAGCTTTTCATTGCCTGGATAAGCTTCAAAAAAACCATGTGCACCGACACCACGCGCATGCACAATACGCTCCGGAATACGTTCGTGGTCAAAATGTGTGATCTTTTCACGCAGAATAAAATCTTCCATTAAGGTCGCACCACGAACGCCTGCCTTGAGACTGTTCTGGTTATCGGAAATTTTAACCCCTTGATTGGTGGTGAGTGCCTGCTCGGTCGCATCACTGCGATATACGTCAAGCTGCTCACTCTTTTTATTGGTATTTTGCTTATCTAAACCATTTTTGCCTGTGGCTGGACTATTCGCCTTAATTTTCATGATGTTTTCCTTGCTGAGATTGAGTTTAGTGCAGATATTTTTGCCTATCTCAAAGTCGCTTGAGCTTATATGTCTCGCATGGGTTGGCCAATAACATGATTCCCGCAAACCCAGTTGCTACAGCCAATTCTGTCTCAAGTCAGCACTTCATCTCTGTGTTCTGTCTCGTAGGATTTTGCTTTCTGGGATATTGTTATTGACCGCGCCTGTGTCCTAACATAACTGCATTTAGGAAAGAGGTTTATTATTCTTTGTTGTGCCTTGTTTAATTAAGGCAGCGTTGTATTATTTTTTTATAAACCCCCTCTTTTTTTATGATCTTTGCACACAGCCATCTCATTCATTTAAAAGAGATATAAAATTTTAGTCATGCTATGTTGCAATAAAAGTTCTTCAGGCAAGATGTGATAGTGCGTACAAATCCGTCATCATGAATCAGTGCAATATTTCCATTCTGAAATAGCTAAGGCTTTTTTCAACGTTCTAAATCTGTTGGGATAATTATCGCTAGGTTGATAAAGAGAAATAAGTTTATTAAATTGAAAAGTTACAATCCTCTCTGCAGGCTATACATAATGACTAAACTTCCTGCCTGTCTATTGATCTAATATCTATAACTTATAAACACTTAAATCTTTCAGCTTGTTCATATTGATGATGCAAATTAAGTTTCAATTCGGGAGTCATCATCAAGATCGAACCCTCGTTTGACTCGGACTTCGAATACATCTGGCTTTATTTTAATACACAGCATGTTGTTAAATTTTAAGGAGTAAGAGCATGGCCTCTTCTAAAAAAGAATCTAAAGCAATGAAAATTGATATCGGAATTTCGCATGATGATCGTGCCAAGATTGTCGATGGTTTATCCCGACTATTGGCAGACAGCTATACCCTGTATTTGATGACCCATAATTTCCACTGGAATGTCACCGGTCCCCAGTTCAATAGCCTGCATAATATGTTTATGACCCAATACACCGAGCAGTGGAATGCGCTGGATGTGATTGCTGAACGTATCCGGGCCTTGGGTTTTGCAGCACCTGGCACCTATAAACAGTTTGTAAAACTGACCTCTATTAAAGAGGTTGAAGGGGTGCCAAAAGCTGAAGAAATGCTGCGCCTACTGGTCGATGCCCATGAGACCGTAGCACGTACCGCCAGAAGTATTTTTGCAGTGATTGAAGACGCCAATGATCAACCAACAGCGGATATTTTGACCCAGCGACTAGATGTACATGAAAAAACTGCCTGGATGCTCAGAAGTAGTCTGGATCAATAAAGCATGATTAATCGCATTTGAGAGCAAGCGGATGAGCGGGATGACACGAGGGTGTTGCTTAGCCGATTAGAACAATCCCAAAGATATGACCTTTAAAATGAAGCACTAAAAACTTGGAGGATGTATGCAGTCGTGTACATCCTCTTTTCATCACCAGGTTTTAAGAATTGAGGCATTCAGGCATGAAAATAATTCAGCGGCAGTTTTAAATAGGAAATACCATTGGCCTCTGCTTCAGGAAATTGACCGGCACGTATATTGATTTGAATCGCCGGTAAAATCAGTTTTGGCATACCTAATTGGGCATCGCGTTGCTGGCGCATTTCAATAAATTCAGCTTTGGCCATCCCCCTGTGAATATGGATATTATGCTGCTTCTGGGTCTGAATATCGGTTTCACAGACAAAGTGATCACGGCTTTCCGGTAAATAGTCATGGCACAGAAATACCCGGGTATCATCCGGCAATTGATACAGTTTTTGCACCGAATCGAATAGCGTTGCCGCACTGCCTTTGGGAAAATCACAACGTGCAGTGCCATAATCTGGCATAAACAAGGTATCACCGACAAAGACTGCATTCCCGACCACATAACTCAGACAGGCCGGTGTATGCCCCGGTGTCGGAATGTTATAGGCCTGTAGTGAACCAATATTGAATTTTTCATGATCCGCAAACAGATAGTCAAAAGGCTGAGCCAGATTGAACTGTTTCATATCCAGATGATAGATCGCGCCAAAGACTTCCTGCACAATAGAAATATGCTGGCTCATGGCAATCTTGCCGCCCAACTGTGAATGCAGATATTGCGCTGCGGTCAAATGATCTGCATGCACATGGGTTTCCAGAATCCACTCAACCTCAAAGTTCTGCTGTCGTATATAGGCAATAATTCGATCCGCATGTCTGGTCGATGTACTGGCAGAAGCGGCATCATAATCCAGCACGCTATCAATCACCGCACATTTTCCAGTGGCCGGATCACCCACCACATAGCTAAAAGTATGGCTATCTTCATGAAAAAAATCTTGAATTACGGCGCTATGACTCATGATGATGCTCCTGACCATTGACGATGTAGATAAACCCCTGCCAGCATGGCCATAATAAAATAAGTAGCCTGATAGTGGCCTAAACCAATGAGTGTCAGACTGGGTGCCGGACAGATACCGGCAATTCCCCAGCCGATACCAAATAAAAGACTGCCGCTCATCAGTTTAGAATCAATTTTCTGATTAGTCGGTAACTGGATCGGCTCATGAAATACAGTTTTAGCTACCGGATTTCGCGTGGCTTTCTGAAAAGGAATAAAGGCGACCATAATCGCGCCCAGCATCACAAAGGCCAGACTCGGATCCCAGTCGCCAAAAACATCCAGAAAATCCAGAACCTTTTCAGGATTGGCCATACCGGAAATCATCAAGCCAACTGAGAATAAACCACCCCATAAAAATGCCAGCAGATTTTTCATTTTAGCGCACTCCAATCAGGTGACGAATCACATAAACTGTCATAAATCCAGCCCACATAAATACGGCTGTAGCCAAGATTGAACGTCTAGATAAACGGCTGATGCCACAAATCCCATGGCCACTGGTACATCCCGAGCCTAAACGGGTGCCAAAACCGACCAGTAAACCTGCAATGATCATCATCCAGGGACTGGTATTCAGTTCGATTTCAGGTTGTATACATCGTCCATAAGCAAATGGAATGATGATGAGACCCAATAAAAACCACAGAGCTGGCGTCTTGAAAATGCTTTTAGGATTAAGTACCTGTCCAATCAGACCACTAATGCCCGCGATCCGGCCATGAATATACAGATAGCCGACCACTGAAACACCAAGAAGTAAACCACCGAGAAAAGCGCTCAGGAAGTCATGCATCATATTTCACTTTCATCATTATATATTTTAATATTATATTTAATTAAATATTATTCAAGTTCTAGTCTGTTTAACTTATTTGATGGAAGATGATTATAGGCTCAAATCCAATGCATGCTAAGCTCTCTGGTTTCAGCCCTAGTCAGCTGTGACTAATAAAGAAATAATCTGGATCGGATCAATCTAATATTTGAAATATTGTCTAAGTTTCAATTGGATGAACCGTATGGGAATCACTTTCAATCCGGCCATCGACCAGATTAATGGTTCGATCACAGGTGGCGGATAGGCGCGGGTCATGTGTCACCAGCAGAACGGCGCAGTCGCGTTCACGATGCACTTTACGAAACAGCTCAAACATGTCGGCGGCGGTCTGCGTATCCAGATTACCGGTAGGCTCATCGGCCAGAAGTAAGGCTGGCTCTGTAATCAAAGCCCGCGCAATCGCAATCCGCTGTTGCTGCCCCCCGGAAAGCTCGTTCGGTTTACGATCAGCAAACTTTTCCAGCCCCACTGCAGCCAGCAAATCCCGTGCCCGTTGTAAGCCTTGCTGTCCGGGTTTGCCTCGCGTCATCATCAAGGGCATTAAAATATTATCCAGTGCAGTAAATGCCTGAATCAGGTGATGGAACTGAAATACAAATCCAATACTATTGCCACGTAATGCAGTCCGGCCACGATCATCCATGGCACTGGTCGGCTGTCCCAGCAAATACAGCTCGCCACTACTCGGTTGATCCAGCAATCCCAGAATATTCAATAGCGTACTTTTTCCGGAGCCAGAAGGCCCAATCAGAGCAGCAAAATCCTGGCGTTCAATACACAGATCAATACCATGCAAGACCTCAATTTCATTGGGCTGACCAATATTATAAGATTTGTGCAGCGCTTCTAAACGCAGGACTTCTTGAGATGGTTCAGACATGACGAATCGCCTCCACCGGATCGAGTGCCGCTGCCCGGCGTGATGGTACTGCAGCGGCCAATACCCCTGTTAATGTCGCCAACAATAAAGCCAGAAGTACCAGCTCGATCGAAATCGGGATATAAAATAATCCGGGGCCAAAATTATTAAATACCCAGACCAGACCATAACTGGCTGCACTGCCAACGACCGAACCCAGCAGACCAAATATGGCCCCCTGAAACAGGAAAATTCTTAAAATTTGTGACTGGGTGGCGCCTGTCGCACGCAAAATACCAATTTCCCGAGTACGCTGTACCACGCTGACGGACATGACACTGGCAATGCCAAAAGCCACTGAAATGGCGACAAAAACAATAATCATATTGGTAGACAGGCTCTGTGCAGTAATCGCATTCATCAGCTGTGCATTGGTTGAAATCCAGCTTTCAGCCTTTAATGAGGTCAGGCGCCCCACTTGGGCCGCAATGTCATCAGCCTCAAAAATATCGTTAATGGTCAGATCAATGACAGTTACACCACCGGGCAGGCCGAGTAAAGACTGTGCCTGTTTCAAGTCCAGATAAACATAACGCGCATCCAGTTCACGCACGCCCAGTTCAAATATGCCGGCAATATTTACCAAGGCACTGTTTTGCTGACCGGTATCCAGTCGCAATTTGCTACCGACCTGAACCCCCAGATCTTTGGCCAACTGACTGCCGATCAGTACATCGTCTGCGCCAACACGTAACTGACCACTGGTTAAATATTCTTTCAATGGAATGATCTGCTGATAACGCTCCAGATCCATTCCGACCAAGGCCACGGATTCAATCGCATCACCGCGTTGTACAAAGGCCGGCCCGGAGACCACAGGCGACACAGCAGTTAATATCGGCAACTGATCCAGCGTTTCGGTAATCTGCTGCCAATTATTGATGGAACGCAGTCGTTGTGCGCGTTTATCTTCCTGTAACAATTGCACCGTCCCGGCAGGCGGCGGCACAATCCGGTTGACTTCATCGGGTGAGAGCAGACGGATATGTGCCTGTGTACCTAATGTACGTTCGACAATATTGGCCTGTAGCCCCTGAATCAGGGCCGTGATAAACACAATCACCGCCACACCAACGGCGACGCCCACCGTGATCATAATGGACTGCGCGCGACCTTCGCGCAAAAAACTGATCGCGATTTTCCATTCGATCCAAAGCCGCTCGAAAAATTTTTTCAATCGAATTTCACCGGTAATTCATTCTTGCTATCGGTCGCGTCAGTCGAGCTCATCAATGAGCTATCTTGTGGCTTGAGACGGACTCGCGCACCCTCTTCCAGTAACGATTCGGCATTGGCCAGCACCTGATCACCCTCACTCAAACCTGAAGTTACTTCTGACATGGCCAGACCCCGTAAACCTAAAGTCACCGGTTGGCGCTGGATTTTTCTATCACGTACCAACACGACCACTGCCTTATTGCCTTTAATATTACTAAGCGCATCGTTCGGAATAGCCAGTGCCCGCTCCCGTTTATCTGTCTCGACATTGACCGATACGGTCATGTCCTGACGCAGAAAATCTGGCACCGGGTTGACGGTTAATCTGACCTCTACCGTGCCCCGCTGCGGATCAATGCTCGGTGCAATAAAGTTAATGCGGGCCGGAAAAGACTGATCCGGATAAGCATCGCTAATCACGGTGGCATTTTGCCCTAAGGCCAGTTGCGGTAAATTCCGTTCATCGAGTGGCACCCGGATTTCTGTATTGCCCGTTAAGGCAATGGTAAATAAGGTTTGTCCTGGTTGAACCAGATCGCCTGGCTCGACATCCCGTGTCAGTACTGTACCTGCGACCGCAGCCCGAATTTTGGTTTTTGCCAGTTGCGCCTGCGCCACTGCCAGCTGTTCCCGAAGCGATGCTTCTTCAACTTGTCCCGTAGACAATGCCGCTGCTTTTAGACGAACGGTTTCATAATTGTTGCGGGCAACTCTTTCTGCCTCTAAGGCCTGTTCTATTTCTTCAGCCGACAGGATGCCCGCTTCGGCATTACGTCTCCGTGCTGCTTCACGACTGGCCTGTTCCAGTTGTGCTTTGGCACTGGCCAGTTCTGCTGTCGCCTGTGGTCGTCTGCTGGTGGCCAATTCAGTCAGTGCCAGTTCAGCCTGTCGTACTTGAGCCAGTAATTCATCCGATTTCAGCACCACCAAGAGATCACCAGGTTTCACCTGATCTCCTTCCGTGACCCGCCGCTCAAGCACTACGCCACTAATTTCACTGCCCACCTGAGCACGCGAGACTGTCGCCACGCGTCCGGTGGCCACTACATTTTGTATCAGCGGCATGGTGTTCAAGGTATAGCTTGGTAGAACCGGCCCCTGCCACCAGCGGAACAGAGCAAAACCGACTGCCAGTAGCAATAAGATGATGAGCAAAATTTTATAGCGGGCAGCGCGCAACTGAGAATCTCCGGTTGATGCATCGAATATTGAATAAGAAAGATAACGCTTTATTTATTTTCTTCGAGTGTCTAATTTACAACAGGTTCCTGCATAGATTTATAGATATTTTGTTGAGTTTGAAAAGAATGTTGAGTTCCTGTCCACTTTTTTGAGCCAGCTTAAGTCGGTGTCAGTGAATTTAATCAATAACAGATCCAGATGCGGGATCAGGTAATAGAAAATTGTATTGAATTTATCTTGAGTTCAAGGAATGGGAGCTTTCATTAAAAAAACAGGCTGGATCGTAATGGATCTAGCCTGTTCAATCGTTTGGGTGTTAATTGGATGTTAGTTAAATATTAGACCGTACGACGTAATGGCTGATCACGTTGCGCCAGACTTTCACCCATCGGCACGAGTCGTCTATCAAGATCAATCTTTTGCCAAGGCAAGTCATTCGGGTCTGCTTTCATGGCCCCAGGCGCTTTCGCGACCAAAATGGCAGCAGCCATGTCCTGAAAATCTGCACGAAAATGTACCGAACTTTTCACCACGATAATCGTTTTATCTTCAGGCACAAGACCAAAAATTCTAAACATATTACGATCGAGCAACTGGGCTTTGTAGGAACTGACTGCAATTTCAATACCGTCTATTTCCAGCAACACACTTGGGCCAATATCCGCCTCAACGCCATGCATCATAGGCCCGCCATAGCTGAATTTTCCATCGCTATAGGCTTTGATTTTAAATTCAGCGCTAAATGGGGAATCCCCGGCAATACCCGATGTTCCACCCAGTTGCGCATAAAAATTCTGACCAAGCTCAAGCTGATAGGCTTGCTGCGCCACCGCAGGATCTACAATGAGGCCAATCAATGCATTTTTAACCTGATGTCGATGTAGCGCCGATAGCATCCCGGTCGTATTCGAATCACCACCGGCTCCCGGATTATCCTGAGTATCGGCAATCACTACGGGTCTGGTCGAATGATGCTGTTGATAAAGTTGAAGTGCCTGCTGCACGGCATGATCCGGTGATAAGAAATCCATATTCCAATGCGCTTCTTGTTGCAGCACATGGGCGATATAGCCTTGCATAGCCTGATCTAACTGCATAGCGTTTTCACTATAGCCCCAGATACAACCACCACATTCGGCAAAGTCTGCCGCCGGAAAACCCGGCGTGAAATTCATCTGGACAGGATTATTTTGCTCTAACTTTTCCAGTAAATTCATACAAGACTGGGTAGGTTCCAGCTCGGTACATTGTGCATTCAGCGCAATCAAAAATGGCAGCTTATACATTTGCTTGTGCAGCTTTTTACCCCGGAATATTTGATCCAGCAGTTGGGCACAGCGTTGTCCGGTTTGAGCCATATCTACATGCGGATAGGTCCGATAGCAAATCAACACGTCACTATGGGCAAACATCGCTTGCGTGACATTGGCATGGAAATCCAGACTAGCAATCACCGGAATGTCCGGACCAATGGCCTCGCGAACCCGTCTTAATAATTCTCCTTCGCCATCATCCACCTGTTCACTGACCATGGCACCATGCAGATCCAGATACACTGCATCTGCCGGATGCTGCTGGATGCTGGAAATAATTTCATCACAGATGCGCTGGTAAGTGTCCTGCTCTATATGCGCTGAAGGTGAAGTGCCAGCCCAGATCACTGGCAAAAGTTGATAACCGAATTGTTCTGCTTGTTGAATAAAACCGCCAATCGGAATGTTCTGTTCCCGAAATTTCAGGATATCTGCGCCACGACTAAGTGGAGGAAATCCCCCACCCTGGACAAAATCGGCGTAGCTTGCTTTGGTCGGGGCAAAGGTATTGGTTTCATGTTGAAAGCCCGCAATGATGATTTTTTTCATATCTTGAATCCTTCCTATGCTGCATGATTGATTATTTATCAACGATTAAAGCGGCGCGTGTTGTTTGCTGAGGAGCAGCTTGCTTTTTCAGTCTGAAGGCATAAATCAGGAAAGCGCCACCGAGCATCATGATCACAGCAATCGTGAACCAGCCTGCCAACATGGAACCGGTCATTGACTGCGCCATGCCCATAATATTTGGACTGACAAAACCACCGAGTAATCCAATACTGTTAATTAAGGCAATTCCGCCTGCTGCTGCACTACCGCTTAAGTATTTCGATGGAATCGACCAGAAAATGGTATAGGCACTAAACATAAAGGCCGTTGCGGTACAGATCGCAATAAAGGAAAGCAGGAAATTTGCACTGATCACCGACAACATCAAGCTAACTCCGGCCAATACCGTCGGCACTACACAATGCCATTTCCGTTCCTGCCATTTGTCCGAGCTACGGGCAAAGATGATCATGAAAATTGCGCCGCATAAATACGGGATTGCCACCAACCAGCCAATCATCTGCAAATTCTGGATACCGCCCGATTTCAATAAAGATGGTAGCCAAAAGCCAATCGCATAGATGCCACAGATAATGGTGAAATAGGCCAAGGCCATGAAATAAATCCAGGGATCCTTTAATACTGCTTTAAAATTGCTATGACCGCTTGCAGACTGATGCTGTGAAATTTCTTTCACCAATAAGGCTTTATCCTCTTGAGACAGCCATTTTGCTTGTGAGGGATGATCGGTTAAATAAAAGTACGCTACGCAGCCCAATAGCACGGTTGGTACAGCTTCCAATAAAAATAACCATTGCCAGCCAGAAAGATTATAAATCTGATGAAAAGTACTCATGATTTGTGTGGATAAAGGTGCACCTAACATGCCAGCCAGTGGTCCGGCTAGCATGACAATCGCCATGACACGTGCCATGCGTGCACCGGAATACCAATAGGTCAGATAGAAAATCATGCCTGGGGCAAAACCGGCTTCGAATACACCTAGTAAAAAGCGCAAGATATAAAACATTTGTGGGGTGGTGACAAATAGCATCGACATGGAGGTCAGGCCCCACAAAATCATGATGCGGGTAATGGTTTTTCTGGCGCCGACTTTTTCAAAATACAGATTGGTTGGCACTTCAAACAGGACATAACCTAAAAAGAATATGCCGGCTGCCATGCCATAAATCGCATCGTTAAAGCCCAACTCCTGCTGCATTTGTAACTTGGCAAATCCGATATTGATCCGGTCCAGATAAGCAAAGAAATAACACAGCAATAAAAATGGCAGCAGGCGCCAGCTTACTTTCTTGTAAATCTGGTCTAACCGTTGTTGACGGGAGGTGATTAAATCCATCTAAAACTCCTTTTTATCTAGATCTTCTTATTGTTCAAAATCCATGTAATCATGCTCCTGACTTGATAACAATGTAATTTTTTAGGCATACTGATGCTTTTAAGGCATCAGAGTTTTTATGGACAGAAACTTGCAATTCCTTGCGCCACTGAACGGAATCAATGAAAAACGTTTGCGTTATTTCTATACGGTGATGATGTTTGGCTCGATGCGCAAAGCGGCAGATATCCTGAATATTGAACAGTCTGCCATGAGCCGACAAATTCAACTCTTTGAATCAGAATTAAAAATAAACCTGTTCAAACGCAAGGGTCGGCATATTATTCCGACTGAAGCTGCCTATCTGGTACTTGAGTATTTTAAGGAAAATAAAAATCGTGAAAATGAATTATTTGACAGTTTATTTCAGCTGCAATCCTCTCAACTCGGCAAAGTGAACATTGTTTCAAGTGAAAGTTATATGCAACATATGATTTATGATGTACTTCGACATGTGCATCATAAATATCCAAATCTTGAAATCCAGTTAGAATTAATGAGTGCCCAGCATGTGGTACGACATATCGTGGACAGCCTGGCGCATATTGGACTGGCGTATAACCCTTCATTTCATACAGACATCAGCACCATTGCTCATAAGACAGAACCTTTTATTCTGGCTGTTCCTGCCGGTCATCCTCTTGCCAAGCTCAAACATCGCATTTGTCTTTCCGAAATTTCAGCCTATAAATTTGCTTTAATGCCCGTAGGGCACGGTTTCCGTCAGTTACTCGACAGTGAAATGGTGCGCTTACAAGTGAACCTGAATATTGGCCTGACCACCAATTCTATTTATGCCTTAAAAAATTATGTGGTGGCTGGACATGGGATTTCGGCCATGCGCTATGCAGATATCGCAGATGCAGTAAAAGAAGGTCAGGCCGTCGCCTTAACTATTGATTCCGAACTGTGCAACACAGCTCAAACCCAACTGATGGTCCGTAAAAACACCCATTTGTCAGAGTCGAAGCATTTATTGATTGAGCGTATTCGTTCTAGTTTTGATTTGATCTTTTAGATAATTTGATTTTTTAAATTGCTTATAAAATTTAGGCAATAAAAAAGCCACTTATATAAGTGGCTGATTTATAACAATAATTTTGGTGGAGGTGGCGTCAATTGAACTCAAACATTAACTACCTAATTTCAAATATATTTTAATGAATAAAAAAATTCATTGACCCAATTTTGACCCAAATTAGATTTAGTGTATTGATTCACTTTCAAATCTTGTTCAAATCCAAATTCAGGATTTGAAATGGCACACTGAATTATACTAATATTAAGCGCACTATAAAATATTATGTTATAACATATTGTTTTTTGATGTATTATTCGTTTAGACATATACAGGGACAAGGCAATGTTTGAAATCATTGATGATTTAAAAAATAAATTAGATCAATATCATTCAGTTTATTAAAAGGGTAATACAATTTAATGACGAGTAGAGTCCGTAGTATGAAGGGCTTTTTAAGCGGTATCTGTGCATCTCTATATGCTCTCACAATAAGCCAACCATTCAGATTAAGAAATCATTGGCTTAAATGGGTTTAGGGTTATAGATCCTAGATATCGTTATTTTAGGCTGTTTATTACCAATATACGATGCATTAAAAATATTTTCTGTTACTTCCAATTTTTAAGCTTAGATGTCTGTCCAATACCGACATTAAAACTGTTGGTTGGATCAAGTTTTTCATAATGATTTTTCAGCGCAGGCTTAGCCACATATAAATGTCCAACATTATGCTCTGCTGGATACTCAGCGCCACGGCTATCTAACAAACGCCACATTGCATGTTCCATAGCTAAAGGATCAACATCTTTTTTAACAATGTAATCTTGGTGGAATACATGACATAAAAAATGTCCATAATACAGTTTATGTAAAATCTGCTCATCCATTTCTTTAGGTAAAGTTTCTACCCATTCACGATCATTACGGCGAAGTGCGATATCCAATGCAACAATATCTTCAACTTCTGATCGGTGCGTATCTCGATAACGAATTGCAGCACCTGCGACCGCAAAACGATGTAAAAATGCTTTCCGCCCTTCATCTTGATCACAAAGGAAATAATCACCAGTTTCGTGATGATCAAAGTAGCTTTCTAAAAATGCCTCTACTGCAGCAACATCTTGATCTTCAATACGTAGTACCAAATGATGCTCATATAAATTTCGAAATGCATTCATACGCTTCGGCAAGTGTGACGGTAGAAATTTTGTCAGCAATTGCAGAAATTTATCAGAAAGACCTCGCATTTTCATTTTTTCAAGATAACCATCTATTTTATCTTTCATCGCAAACGCAGCAGGCACTTTGGCTGTACCGAACTTCTCGATAAACATAAAAGTATCCTTACCATATTCAGCACCAATGTCATAAGCAACACGATGAATATACTCACCAGCAATAGGAATACGCGGCAAATCTTTCAGTAAAAAACGACGGATTCTGGTTAAATCTTCTTGGTGATTACTCCCCACATAAAACACTTGGCTTGAAATTCTCTCAAACGTATCTAAACGCACTGCAAACACACAGACTTTACCCGCTGAGCCCGATGCTTCGAATAAACGGGATGGATCAGCATTAAAACGTGCCGGCGTGTTTTCATCAATTTTCGCCACATCTTTAATATAATGATGGTCTGATGCACAGCACTGACTCTCATTTTCGATGTCGGCAATTTGATATTTTTGTTGTTCCAAATTCGATAAGATTTCCTCAGAAGAATGACCCAAATTCACACCTAAATGATTGACTAATTCAAGCGAGCCTTGATCATTCACTCTCGCATATAATGCAAGTTCTGTGTACGCAGGCCCACGACGCACCAATGCTCCACCAGAATTATTACATACGCCGCCTAAAACTGAAGCACCGATACAAGATGAACCAATGACTGAATGAGGTTCACGATTAAAAACTGCTAATTCTTTTTCTAAACGATCCAAAGTCGCACCTGGTAAACAAATGACTTGCTTACCTTCATTGATTACTTGAATGCCCCTTAGACGACGGGTACTCATTAATAATACTGGACGATCATAATCATCGCCAAATGGAGTTGAGCCACCTGTGAGTCCTGTATTAGCGGCTTGCATGATTACGATACAACCAGCATCTACCGCTATTTCAAGCACTTTCCATTGTTCGACCAATGTCCCAGGAACAACGACAGCTAAGACGTTTCCTGTACCGTAACGGCGGCCTTGGCGATACAAACGAGTATCTTTGTCATCAGTCAGCACATTGTTTTTACCAACAATATCTATTAGTTTTTGAATAGTCTGTCGAGAAGAGGATTGAGTGTTTATCATTTTTAAGTCTTCTATTTTATAAATCCCCAAATAATATAATTCTCTCTCCTAGGTATCTTTTAAAACACGGCTTTAAAATTCAGCACAAGTGAAGATTAGAAGAGATTCTTTCTAAACTATCGAAGCCCCTTTTTCAAAAGGAAGCTTTGTTTACCTAAATTATTCGGATAAGAATCTCTTTTTTCAAAGGAAAGTTGGCAGAAATTTACTAATGTGAGTAATTAAATCGCTTACTCTTTCTCTAACTTGACCAGGCAATCCGATGTAATATCTGCAATGGTTCTTGCACCAGTCAATGTCATTGCCACACGCATTTCTTTCTCAATCAAATCTAGTAAATTACTTACCCCAGCACCGCCGGCAGCACCAAGTGCGTATACAAATGCACGACCAAGCATGCAAATATCTGCACCCATAGCCAACATACGTACTACATCAAGACCGTTACGAATCCCTGAATCTGCTAAAATTTTGATGTCACCTTTGACCGCACTTGCAATTGAAGGAAGCGCACGAGCAGAAGATAAAACACCATCAAGCTGGCGACCACCGTGATTGGAGACCACAATTCCATCTGCGCCAAAACGTACTGCATCCTTGGCATCTTCAGGATCTAAAATCCCCTTAATAACCATGGGACCCTCCCAATAATCACGAATCCACTCAAGATCTTTCCAAGAAATTGAAGGGTCAAAGTTATTGCCCAGCCAACCGATATAATCTTCCAGACCTGTCGGCTTACCTAAATATTTCGAAATGTTACCTAAATCATGCGGACGACCCAATAAACCCACATTCCAAGCCCAGTGTGGGTGCATACACGATTGCATATAACGACGCATTGCAGCATTTTTACCACTCATTCCTGAATGTGCATCACGGTAACGCGCACCTGGAACGGGCATATCGACTGTGAATACTAAGGTAGAACAACCTGCGGCTTTAGCACGTTCCAAGGCATTTTTCATAAATCCACGGTCACGTAGTACATACAGTTGAAACCACATTGGACGTTGAATCGCAGGTGCCACTTCTTCAATTGGACAAACTGAAACTGTTGATAAGGTAAATGGAATGCCCTTTTTATCTGCGGCAACCGCGGCTTGAACTTCACCACGACGCGCATACATACCTGTTAGACCTACAGGTGACAATGCCACTGGCAACGCCAAATTTTCACCAAACAATTGCGTTTCTAAGCTCAGCTCAGACATGTCATTTAACACACGTTGACGTAAAGCGATTTTTGATAAATCTTCTACATTACGCTTTAAGGTATATTCCGCATAGGCGCCACCATCGATGTATTCAAATAAAAATGGCGGTAAACGACGTTTCGCAGCTTCACGATAGTCATTTGCAGAAGAAATAATCATAACTTATGTCCTATTTAATCGACTCGAACGTTGACGACGAGCTTCTTCTTCATCGATCATACGTACGCGTTGAACAACAAATTCAATATGCCCACAAGCTGCCTTACGTGCAGTCTCTGAGTCTTGACGTTCAATTGCGTCCATCACCTCAAAGTGCTGGTCATGCAATTGTTCAAAATGTTGTGGTGTAGTGTAGACTTTACGTCGCCCTAACATCACGTTGTCTTGCAATAAATCAAACAAACTACGCATCATTTGGATCAGCACTAGATTGTGGGATGCTTCTGCAATCGCCAGATGAAACTTCGCATCCGCTATTGCTGCGTGTGCATCATCACCTAAGGCCTGAAAATGGCTAATCTGCTCAAAACACTGACGAATATTGATCAAATCACTGGGTGTGGCACGTTGTGCGGCATACCACGCTGTACCACCTTCAAGCACCATACGAGCTTCTTGTACATCAAAACGATATTCAGGATCTTGATCCATCAAACCGGATAATGGCTCAACGATTTGATGCTGTGACCAATGTGCAGGCAACTGCTTTAAATAGTTGCCTGCACCCGCTTTGCTCTGAATAATCCCTGCGGTAATCAGCTGTTGAATAGCCTCACGTAAAGAGCTACGAGACACACCCAACTGTTCACAGAGTTTGCGTTCGGCAGGCAATCGCTCTCCGACTTGCACATTATTTTTTTCAATCAATAGACGTAACCGCTGTACTACTTTGTCGGAGACTTTCATTTTTTTCCTTGACCCGTTTACGGAATCATCCACGGGAAAACATAAGCTTGTAAGGTCACAATAATACCAATCATCACCGTAAAGATAATGCTGTGTTTTACTGTAAATCTAAATAAATCAGATTCTTTACCAACTAAGCCCACTGCCGCACAAGCAATCGCAATTGATTGAGGAGAAATCATCTTACCTGTTACCCCACCACTGGTATTGGCAGCAACTAATAAGACTTCAGGCACACCGATTTGCTG
Source organism: Acinetobacter sp. YH12156 (assembly GCF_013418235.1). Classification (NCBI taxonomy): domain Bacteria; kingdom Pseudomonadati; phylum Pseudomonadota; class Gammaproteobacteria; order Moraxellales; family Moraxellaceae; genus Acinetobacter; species Acinetobacter sp. YH12156. The sequence goes on along the minus strand of NZ_VPCL01000004.1, from coordinate 163,900 downwards.
TGCTGTAGTTGCTTGTAACGCTGAAAACAATGCGTTAGCTGAAGTATCTGAACCTGTAAGAAACACCCCAACCCAACCCAAGAATGGTGAGAAGAAGGTGAAAGCCTGCCCCGTATGTGCCAGTGCTAAAGCAAGCGTTGCTGACAGACCTGAATAGTTTGCAATGAAGGCAAAAGCCAACACCATACCAATCGAATAAATTGGTGTTTTTAGTTCATTCACGGTTTCAAAGAATGTCGAAACTGCCTCTTTAGGTTTCATTTTTAAATAAATAATCGTGATCAATGCCGCCAACATAATCGCCGTACCCGTTGCTGATAACCAATCAAACTTATAAATCGCATCATAATCTTTAATTTCAGGCACGACAGGCGGTAGCTTTTGAATCAATTGATGCAAATACGGCACTTTAATTGAAACTACTAAATCACTTAGTTCGCCGTCCTTAACAAATAAATCTTTAAAAGGTTTGATGCTCCAGACCGTCACCATTGCTGTAAGTATCAAAAATGGAGACCAGGCTTTGGCTATCTGCCCCACACTGTATTGCTTACGAACTTGCTCAACAATGGTTTCATCTACTTGTAAATCTTTATCCTGAAAACGAAAAATATGTTTTGGCTTCCAGTACTTAAGTAAGATTGTCAAACTAACCAATGCTGCAATTGCAGCAGTAATATCGGGTAACTCAGGACCAACAAAATTTGATGTCAAATATTGCGCTAAAGAGAAAGATAAGCTGGCAACTAAAATAGCAGGCCAAGTTTCTTTAACCCCACGCCAGCCATCCATGATTGCCATGATCCAGATCAATACAATTGGCACCATAAAGGGTAACTGACGACCCACCATTTGACTGATTTCCATGGTGTCAACACCTGAAACCTGCCCAGCGACAATGATCGGAATTCCCATTGCACCAAAAGCAACAGGTGCAGTGTTAACTATCAGGCATAGCCCAGCCGCATATAAAGGCTTAAAACCGAGTCCCACCAACAGTGCCGCAGTAATTGCGACGGGTGCACCAAAACCTGCCGCACCTTCTAAAAACGTACCAAAAGCAAACCCAACTAATAGCATTTGCAGACGTTGATCTTCTGTGATTGAAAGAATAGAGGAACGAATAACATCAAACTGCCCTGTTTTTACTGAAATCTTATATATAAAAACTGCACCGATAATAATCCATGCAATTGGCCACAGTCCGTAGAAGAATCCATAGACCATTGATGCCAATGCCATTCCGATTGGCATTTTGTATAAAAATAATGAGACCAGAAAGGCTAAAAAAACGGTAATTGTCGCGGCTACACTACCCTTCATACGAAAAATAGCCAATGCCAAAAAAAAGAAAACAATTGGAACTAGCGCTATTGCACTCGAAATCCAGATATTGCCCATGGGATCATAAATTTGTTGCCACTGTTGAAGCATTGTCTACTCCTTGAAATGCTTAACTACTAGATTGAACAGTTTATTATACTTATACACTAAATTGGTATGACCAATTTAGTAATTAAGAGATAAAATTTATATTTTATATTAGAAATATTAGCCTAAAAACGCAATAGACAAGCTTTAATTTATTTTTTTGGTATGACCAATTTTACAATCTATTAAAATCTTATACATTATTAAAAACTTAAGCAATACATGGTTTTGTTGCACAAACCTATTCTTGAAAGCTTATTCAGCAATATAATTCCCAAATGAATAAGCCTATACCTAAAATCTACCGGACAACGAAAGGCTAACCTACTACTTTTACAGTCAATACAAAATGTAATGATATATCACTACATTTCTGATCTTTATTTTTTCATGTATGATCAACTAAGACAAATTCAGGGATAAGGTAATGTTTGAAACTATCGATGATTTAAAGAAAAAATTAGATCAACATCGCCCCCTCTCTCATTCAATTGTAAAAAATTTACAAGAAGACCTTATTCTTCGCTGGACTTATCATTCAAATGCAATTGAAGGCAATACACTCACCCTGCTAGAAACAAAAGTAGTACTGGAGGGTATTACTGTTGGTGGAAAGGCATTAAGAGAACACTTCGAAGCGATCAACCATAGAAATGCAATTTACTATGTTGAAGATATTATTCGAAAAGAAGAACCTTTTTCTGAATGGCAAATTCGTAATATCCATCAACTCATTTTAAAGAATATTGATGATGATAATGCTGGACGTTATCGTCAACAAAACGTCCTGATATCAGGTGCTACCACTACCCCACCTGACTATACTTTGTTAAATGATAAGATGGCTCAATTGGTAGATTGGTATAATAGTGAAGCACATAAGCTTCATCCTATTGAACGTGCTGCTAAAGTACATGCGGATTTTGTAGGTATCCATCCCTTCATTGATGGTAATGGGCGTACATCACGCCTATTGATGAATCTAGAATTACTTAAAGCTGGTTATCCACCTTGTGTTATTACAGTAGAAAATCGTTTGGCTTACTATGAGGCTCTTGATCAGTGGATGGCTTACGGAAAAACCGAAGCCTTTATCAAGTTAGTCTCCGATGCAGTGCTAGAAGGATTTAAACCATATCAGGTGGTATTAGGTATTTAGCAAAGCTTGTACGGTAGCTCGGACAAAAATGAGACTGTAAATTAAATTGTGTAATTGCCTGAATTTGCTATGTTCATATTCACAACGGAGTCAGGCAACATGATGAACGAACAAAAACTAAAAGACCTTGCTGCAGAATTTGCTAAAGGAATCAAAACAGAAGAAGATCTCAATCAATTCACCCAATTGTTGACTAAACTCACTCAACATCATCCGACGGTTCCATCGAGTTCAGCCACTGCCAAAGCCATCAATTACAGCCTAAAACGTTGGGAAGTCTTAAGCCATTATCTGGATGATGGCAATCTACCTATTTGCAATAATTGGGTAGAGAACCAAATGCGTCCCTGGGCTTTGGGGCGTAAGAACTAGTTATTTGCAGGTTCGCTGCGCAGTGGTCAGCGAGCGGCGAACTTCATGACCCTGATTCAATCAGCAAAACTGAATGGGCTGGATCCGTATGCCTATTTAAGTGATGTACTGAAAAGGCTGCCGACACATAAAGTGACTCAAATAGAAGAATTACTGCCACACTGCTGGAAACCTGAACCGAATTAAAAAATAGGTATGGGGTTCAGCGAACGCTTACAAACAGCGTAATACGTCAGGCGATCAAAAAGCGTAAAGTCTTTCCAACGGATGATTCTGTACGTAAAGTGATTTACCTGGCAATTGATGCAGCGTCTAAAAAGTGGAATATGCCTATCTTGCGCAGCAGTGCTGCTCATGGCGTTTAGCTATGAGTCGCTTTATTATTGAATTCGGTGACCGCTTAAGCAATCACCTTTAATTTATGAAAAGCAATTACACAAAATTATTTACACGCTCCTTCCGTAGGCTAGAAATATAATTTCTAATTTTAGAACCTATTATTTTTAGGAAGGATTACCTAGGTTACATAGAGAAACCTAGATAAATAATAAGAGCAATTAATAATAGATTAATAATACTTATTCCTAAAGTCATCGTCTGCATTTTTTTATTTTTTGCCAATTGATCTTTAATGTTTTCATCAAATGCTTTTAATTCTGAAGCTTGCTGATCTAAACGATTTTGCTGAAACTCTTGCAGCTGATTGATATTGTTTTGCTGTTTATTTAATGACAGATCTGATGAAGACTTAATTTGTTCAATGAGTTGCAGTATAACAGCATCTTGTTTATTAGATATCTTTGTTTCAAAATCGATCAATAATGTTGAAATTAATTCAGATTGAGAATTTAAAGAGCTTATATGTTGATTAGATAAACTCTGTAATATTTTAAATAAAGTGGACCATTGATCTACTTGATATTTTTGTTGTTCTTTTAATTCACCTAAATTTTTTTTAAATTGTTCATCCACATGACTTAACACAGTAGTTTGTTGGTTTGAAAATGCAGTGGTGAGCTGTTGCCCTAGCTCATCTAATAAAGAATTTTTATTCTTTACAATGTTTAAATTTAAAAAATTAAAAGATTCACCAATTTTTTCAAAGCTTTGTTCTAACTTCTCAAAGTTATTTTTTTTAAAATCAAAAATTAACTCTTCTAATGTTTCAAGTTTATTCTGATTTTCATCACATTTATCTCCAATTAACTCATGAATGTCGTCAAAATTTTTCTTGATTTTAGTATTTTGAACTTTTATATCTTTTTCAATTTTATTAATTTTTTCACTAGAAAATTGAATATCAAACTTAATTTTTTCAATCTGTTTATTCACATTTTCATCTATAGGTTTATTAATATTTTGATGTATTAGTCCTATTAATGCATCCATTGATTTATCTACTTTAATATTTTCGTTCATTTCAGTTTTACTAAATTTTTGTAACATTACTATTTTACCCCTAACATCATTTCATCATATTGTGTTTCTAGTAACATTGAATACCATAAGCGATAAAACTTTTTGATAGGATCTCTTTCATTTAAAAAATCATTTTTGCACTGCAACCGTGCCTGCTCAAAGGAGATTTTCATAAAGTCTTCAAAAGATTTTCCATGTTGCTGTGCTGTGGTCATACGTGCAATAAAGTTTTGGTGACATATTTTTAAGTCACTTTTTTGTTGCTGTAACTTAAATAATTCGTCTTGTTTATTCTTTAAACCATATACAAGTTGTTTTAAGCGATTATCTAAGCTTTCATATTTGTTTTTAAGCTGGGCTCTTTGCTGATTTGTATAGTTTGTCAGTCGCGTGCATGCTTCTTGTGAAAATTTTTTCCCTTCTTTTATCAATGCAGTTTTTAACATTTGATAATCTTTTTTAAAATTACTTTCAGCCCAATAAAAATTTGTTAGGTAACCATTTAGCTTTTCATCATATACTTTAAAAGTTTCTACATCTAATTCTGGCGGCAAACCGAATGAAAAATTTAAATCTTCTTCATTTTTATCAAAATATTCTACAATCCCAAACCATCTTGATTTTGGATAACTAGTATATACCTTTGCTATCTTTTTCAGAGATGAAACAGACGTATCATCAGGAATTGTATAAAATTCATTAGCTAAATCCTCATACTGCATTTGAAACCAATCTAGTGAATATTCTTCTTGAATCATTCTAAAATATTCATCGTTTGATAGGCAATCAACTTGTTGTTGAGCTACATCTTCAATTTCTTGTTCAAATTTAGCCATTATAGTTCTCAAATCTCTTAATTCTTGGCTGAACTGTTCATCATTCTCATTAAATCTTTCCTTTTCTTCCTCTATACGTATTTTAGCAAGACGTTGTACATCAAAACCATTTTTAAATCGCGAATAAGGATTGGCAGCTTTGCATATTCCTTCATGTAATAATTTAAACGATTGCTGGTTAACGCTATCTATTAGCTCAAAATACTCAAGGTGTTTCTCTTGAATATTTGCTAAAGAATCTCCAAATTCGAGTGGGAAAATAATATCCCGACACTCTTGAGGAACTGGAAAATCATGGGTTTTTAATTGCTGGAAGATTCGATCTTTAAACGCATCTAAATTAAATGTATCTTGATTTTTTTTTATATAATCAATAACTGTCGCAGGTGAAAATGCACGAGTTAATATCACTCTAAAACGACTGGGTTGAGAAGTCCAATATTTAAATTGATCCAAGATAAGGCGGCTAGGATTTATAAAAGCTAAATCATCTGAACGTCCAACCAATAAAATTAAATCGGCATTGGCTGCATATTTTGTTGAAATCTGTTGTACATGATTTTGTTCATGTTCATTTTTTGCTTGAATACCTGGCAAATCCAGAATTCTAATATCTAGCATTCCCTCTGATTGATGAGCAAAATAGTATTGTGGAATATAGACATCTACAATATTTGTAGTATTAATTTGACCTTTTTCAACACTTGCTCGTAAATTTTTAAAATATTCTTCTACAGTTGAAACAGCAGTGTCTCTACCTTGTATATCATGAATATGCCATTGGTTATCTTCAGATTTACGGTAGCGAATAGGCATAATGGTCGCTGACTTACCAATTTCACGACCACCTCTCAGTAATGTGGAAACTTCTGACATATGAGCATCATCAATTCCCAATATTTTGAGAATTAATGATGTTTTTCCCACTTGTGTTGAGCCATATACAACGATAGTAATTTGATCAGATCGAGTTAAATCTACTTTTAACGCATCATCAACCTGATTAATAAAATTTTCATAGGCTGTTATCGCCCATTGATCACGTTGTTGATATAGCTCAAGCCAATCTTGATTGTTGTCCACCTAAATACCTTTGTAAGTTTTCTTGTGCATTCTTTGTTGCTGTTAGGCATCTTAAAACTGTATCACGTTTACCTAATGCCTGATCTAAACCATATGCTTTACGCAAGTTATCTCTTAAAACATCCCGAATATTTTCCATTACATCATCATATTGATCCAAAGAGTTTTGAATATTCATATCACCGTAATATTCCATCACTGTAGCAATATATTCTTTTTGATTAGCATGATAGCGTTGCACTTCTTTATGTGCTTGATACACTAAATATCCACCTACGATAACACCTGCGGCTGCCATAGAAGCAGTTGCACCTATACCTGCTGCGGCACCTCCGGCAGATATTGTGGCTGTACTAGAAACAGCTTGAATCAATGCCGGAATCGTATCAATTTGACCATCAATTGTTACATCTACTGCTAAAATAGCAGCTATTGTAGTAATGATTGGCTTCAGTGATTCATTGAATTTTGGTAATTCAGTGCTAACTGTTGTTGCGAAATTTTCAATTAATTTATCTCCACTCATTTTTTCAGAAATTTTGATGTCAGGGGTTGTTACAACCGCGACCTGCATCAGACGACCATATTCCATTACTAATGCAGGAACCAATGCGATAGCTTTCGATAAATCATTATTAAATTTAATATCGTTGTCTGTACTAATGACTGATGGAGAAAATAGTCGTTTTATTCCATCTTGTACCTCAGGTTTATCTAATACAGCGACCTTATTACTTTTATTTTCACCTAATAGAGCTGAGGTATTATTAATTAATCCTTGTTCGTTACGTGTAAATTCACTTGTAACATTTAATCCCAATTGATCCTTGGATAAATCTGATAGCGCTTTTACATTACTTTCGATGATGGTTCTTGGTTCTGATATTTTTGTATTTTGATTATCTCGCCACACACTTTGAATACGTTGCTTTGCCCGTCCTTGATGATCTTCCCCTAAATTGTTCCACCAGTTTTTAATACCTTCCTCATTATCAATATATTCTTTCTCTGTGAGTTTAATTGTTGCATGTACATACGAGTGAGTTTGTTTTGTTAATTCTTTATTATACTTACGTTTAAACTTATCTCGTGCTGTATCAAATTTTTCTAAAATTTCATTGATGTTTTTTTCTGCTTGACTGTTAGTACCAATAGAATCGACCTCTAATAATCCAGTTTGAGATAAAGAAATGATATCGTCTACTTTATCTGATAGTAAATAATCTAATTCAGCATATTTTGCTGCTTCAGATTGTTTAGAATTTAAGGTGGTAGTCATAATCGCGCACATTAATTCACTAGACCATCTTTTTTTATAATTATCATCATCAGCGCCTGTTAATACAATATTTACTTTTTGTTGTTCTGAAAATTCAAATGCTTCTGCTACCGTCTGTCTTAATTCAACACGCTTTTCATCCTTTAAATTTTCTGTTTTAGTCACGGCAACAATAGGTTGTCTATTTTCTAAATATTGACTACGCAAATCATCTAAAATACGTTTTTGTGTATTTTCAGCAATCCTTGTTTCATCCGTAACCAGTATACATCCTAAGGCATGTGTAAGGGTATGACGCATTAATTGTTGCCATTTTTGGTTTTCTCTTGTTTCCATTTCATAACCAGGTAATAAAACAAAACCAAAATTATTTTGCTTAAAATACTTCATTGGCACATACAATTTAGCTAATAAAATAGAGTTTTCGGCATTATAGTTTCTTAGAATCGTGTGCAATTCTTCCGAAGTGATTTTCCTTTCTTGTTCTCTATCATTATTATATTCGACAACCACAGCGTAAGGCTGAGTACATTCTTTATGTTCAATAATAAAAAGGGGTAATTGTTCGCCACGCCCCTCATTATCTGAAAGCCATTGATGATCCAAATCATACATTTCACGTATTAATCGGGTCTTTCCTGCACTTTGTGTACCAGCGATAGCAATATATTTTGTATCTGCTAGTTCTCTAGTAATACGTAACTTCCGATTAATCGATAATACTTGGTTTTTTATTTCTGTATATTTAGGCATACCAACTAAACTATTCATCAAATTAAAGAGTGCAAGTTCTAAGCGAGAAATGACATTTGATTCTGAGATGTTTTTCATTAATTTATTACCCTAGTTACAGTATACTTTCACAATAATTTTTAATTCATCCAATAAATTTTCTTGTAAATTCAGAGGACTTACAACCTTAATATAGGGAATCCAACAACTTATTAAAGATGGAATTTGGACTTCTGACACATAACGGCAACTTCCCATTAAGCTCCCTTTGTATTATTCCCCGTAAATGTGGACAGTTAACTTGCTAATTTGAACGATCTAAACTCCCGAAGGGATTTCATTTTTAGCCCACTATACGGCTAATTGCAATTGTAATCTTCAATCCAAATAGGCAAACATCTCATAACAGTTTGTGCATGGTAATCTTTCCATGAATAACTAGAGTTAACAGTGATGGTGACAAAACAACTCATAGTGAAAATTTAATTTAAACATGAAGTTAAAACAATATTACCCACTATCTATTACCCATATTTACCCATCAACCTCAGAAAGAGAATAGGCTGTGCATGAAGCACAGCCTGTAACCATCTATAAGAATTATAGACCTTTATAGAATTCCTTAATTTTTTGTGCCATGAGCTTACGACGCTCATTCAAAAATTCAGTATATTGATCAGCATCTAACTGGTTTAAATTACTTGGTATGCAATGAGTCTGTAAATTCAGGTCTAAACCTTCAATACTTTTCAGAGAAGTTATTTCATTCTTATCCAATTTAATTTCATTTTGGATTTTTTCCATATACACTTTTGGAGAAGCGTTTCCTAGTTTAATATTGATTGCTTGCTCTGTATAAACATAATTAGCTACTTGATTATATTCACTTTTCTTAAACCCATTTTTAGCTAAATAGTCTTTTGGAAAAACGTGATGTACATCCCCTCTTTGCTCTATTAAGCTTCGTACAGTTAAACTACCAGACAGGAAGGATTGCTCATTTGATTTGCATTGTGCTGCTAGATAACACAAGTATGCATTATTAACAGTACTTGAAGAATCCAGCTCATTTACCAAACGGTAATTCCAGAACCCATCATCTAAATCTGCTTGCTCGATTTGAGCTAAGTATCCTTCAATACCTTTTTCTAAGATTTGTTTACTATCACGCTCAATCGCTGATTCTGAAGATCCAGAATAACGCCCTGTCAGTAATGAAACCACATACCAGCGTTTTACAAGATTTTGAATTTGTGGCTCAGGCATTTTTGATGCTCTAAGCTGCAAATAAAGCGCATAAGCAAAATTCAAGCTAGTCTTTGAGCTAATAAGTTTTTTGTCAATAAATCCCGCTGATTGGATGATCGTTAGAAAACGTTGGTAATTTGTCTGGTTGAAGAAGTCTTCTAAACCTTGACGTAACTTGTGATAACTTTCTTCAGCAATACTTTGTATATTACGTCTATTTTCAAAATCGCGGCCAGAAAGTAACGCCACAAGATCACTAAATTTTCCACGATTAAATTGGCACGTGTATGCCACACGTAAAACATCTATATAGTTAGGTTGATACAAATCATCTTTGATATCAGCTATCCAACTAATTTTTTTATAGTCCTCCGTATCTGCAAAATTTTTATCATTTTGTTTAATGATTTTATTAAAACTACCATCTTTCAAAAGATGGCAAAAGTAATCAATCATTTTACGTAATCGATTTCCACCAAATTGCTCATCTGATGCAATCTTTGACATAACAAAGTCTGCATTACTGAGTACTACACCCTTTTGATTGATTCGTATAAAAATTTCAGTAACCGTGTCGATATCCAGAGATGAATCTAGTTCAATGATACCAATCTGACGATTTTTGATTGCTTTTAACTGCTCAAGCTTATCTTCAATGAAATCTTCATTTGCATCTGGATTCAATCCCATATATGCACGTCTAGCCTGAGATATTGAAATATCCCCATTTAAAATTGGGGCGATATTATTGACCCAGATTGGATTACGCTCGATAGCTGTGTTACATACTTCAAATAAGGGCTCATCATCTTTAGCAGTTGGGTTATACGCTATTCGAATATTAGTTTCTTTATAGTCCTTATCTAACACCAACTGCCCAACAACAGCAGCAGTCAATGCAGTAATACGTTGCTGTCCATCAATAAGTACCTTTTTTCCTGCGGATAAGGTTCCATCTTTAAGGCGAATATCCGGGTTACGCCATGTGATGATATAGCCGACAGGATAACCTTTATATAGCGAATCCATTAGATCCCGCACTTTACTACTCGACCAAACGAAAGGTCGCTGGATTTCAGGAATTGCGATTTCACCTGATTTTATCCAAGAGAGTAATGTATCAATTGGATGCTGATGTACTGAATATTTCGCCATTAAGACGCCCCTCAAAATATCTAAAACCAACAAAAAAAGGTCATTGGGTACTGATACCCAATGACCAAATTTAGAAAATCAAACTTCTTCCGTATCAACCAAGTTTTCCAAGGTTTGGCTAAACGTATCCTGGAAAGCAGGATCTTTTCGATATAGGTTATACAGATCAACCATATTTTTACGCTGAACCACCATAATTTCATCTAGCATTTTTTTGAAAGCAAGTGAACGAGTATGGGGATCTAAATTCTCTTTATACTTTTTAGTGAAGTGCTGATGCTCTTGCAGACGCTTCACTAGGTCAATAATAATGACACGCTGATCATTAGATGTTGCACTCCAACCCTGAAACCACTTTTCATTGAACTTTGAAATAATTGTATCTAAAGTTTCATCATCGTTTTGTTCGCTGGGATTACGAGGATTTGGGTTTTGTGGATCTACAATCGTTTCTTCAGCATCTAAGGAAATGGCTTTATTGATATGCTCACGCTTTAATGCATAGGTACTTAAATCGACCGATTCTAGAAGATCGTCAATACCATTGAGACGTCCATCTTGTACATTCAATTTAGGAACTAAGAATTTCAGGAACCAATAAAGTTGCTCCCATTCCACTTTATTGAACTGAATAATCGACGATACTTGCGCATAGATTTTAACGAATTGCTTGGCCTTTACTTTAAAATCGACTCGCTGTTCATGTCCCCATACAGATGTGTCTGCATCAAAACGCTCTACTGCTGTATCAATGATAGGGCTTAAGTCACTGCCAGAAGCGCTACTAAAGAATAGCTCATTAAATTCCACAATCTCATGCAACTCATATACACCGCTGTCGTCCAATGATGTTTTGACATCATTCAGTACATTCACATCTGTTGCACTTGATAATGATGTAGAGGTATAGAAATCATCAAATGCTGCTTTAATGTCAGCAATATCATTATAGAAGTCTAAAATAAACAGATCTTCCGTGCGCTTATTATATTTCGGTGCAGCTCGGTTCAATCGAGATAGGGCCTGCACACACTGTACACCTGTCATTTTTTTATCAATGTACATGGTCGTCAGCTTTGGCTGATCGAAGCCTGTTAAATATTTATTCGCTACCACTAAGATGCGGTTTTCATCTAAATCAAAATGGTCTTTGGTTTTAGATTCACTAAATCCATTTAACGATTCTTCAGTATAGGTTTGGCCATCAACCTCTTTTTCGCCCGAGAAAGCGATCATAATGTTGAAAGGATTGCCTTTTTGCTCTAAAAGCTTTTTGATTGACAGATAGTATCGAATCGCAGATTCAATACTTTGTGTTGCGACCATTGCTTTAGCAATACCCTTCAATTTCTTTTTATTCACCACATTATCAATGAAATGTTCCAGCATAATACTGGCTTTGGCTTCAATAGATTGCTGTGATGCCTCAACATAGGCTTTTAAAATACGCTGGGCTTTCTTTGACTCAAATAATGGATTGTCCTCAATCGATTTTTGAATTTCATAGAAGCTTTTATAGGTCGTGTAATTCGCCAGTACATCAAGAATAAAGCCTTCTTCAATTGCCTGCTTCATACTGTAAAGATGGAATGGCTCATATTTACCCGTCATGACATCTAGCTTACCGAACTTCTCTAAGGTGCTGTTCTTTGGTGTTGCCGTAAATGCGAAGTAAGAAACATTCTCTCGCTTTTTACGCGAGTCCATCATTGCAACCAGCATATCCTGAACATCATCAGCATTTTTTAGAGCCTCATTACCCATGGCTCGGTTCATGCTGTTATGCGCTTCACCCGACTGTGAGCTATGCGCTTCATCAATAATAATGGCAAAGTTTTTATGGCTTAAATCGGTCACACTTTCCCAAATCATTCGGAATTTTTGAATGGTGGTAATGATGATCTTTTTACCTGTTTCTAAGGCACGTTTCAGCTCTGCACTGTTATGTGCATGGGCAATAATATTTTTCACTTCTGAGAAGTCTTTAATATTGTCCCGAATTTGTTTATCCAAGATCTTACGGTCTGTCACCACAATCACAGAATCAAAAAGTGGCTGATGCATGGCACGACTCGCTGCCGCTGCTGCATTGTCTGGGTAGGCTTCAATCAACTGAAATGCAGCCCAGGTAATCGAGTTTGATTTACCAGAGCCTGCTGAGTGCTGAATCAAATAAGGCTTGCCAACGCCATGCTCTGAAACATGGCTAATTAATTTTCGTACTACATCAAGCTGATGATAGCGTGGAAAAAATAGGGTTCTTTTGCTGAGTTGATCTTTATCTGTACCATCTAAACGTACAAAGTGCTGAACAATATTCACCAGACTTTCTTTAACAAAGATCTCTTCCCAAAGGTATGCTGTTTTGTAGCCCTTTGGATTCACTGGATTGCCCTGGCCACCTGACTTTATGCCTTTGTTAAATGGCAAGAAATTGGTCTTTTTCCCTTCCAGTTTGGTGGTCATGTAGGCTTCATCAGTATCCACAGCAAAATGCACTAGGCAACGTGCAGGCGTCAGTAATGGCTGTGTTGGATCTCGATCTTCACGATATTGTTTTTGACCGTGATAACGTGCCGTTTGATTGGTCCATGCATTTTTTAGTTCCATAGTGACCAATGGCAAACCATTGAGGAAGATCACCATATCAATTTCTTCACGACGGTTTTTCAGTGAATACTGTACTTGTCGTGTCACACTAAAAATATTTGACGCAAAATTTTGTTTGACTGACTGGCTACTGCTTGCCAATGGGCATGGATACATAAAATGAAAATGTTGCTCATCAAGTGCCATGCCTTTTTTGAGCATATAGGCAATGCCATGTTTTTTAATGAGTTTGTCAAAACGTCCTAGAATTTTTTGTTTCCAGTCGTTTTTGTTATAGGCTTTATAGGCATCTAAGCTGTCTTTTTGGGTGCTTTCTAAAAATTGAAAAAACATTTTTTCATCAATAGCATAGTCTGCATTAAAGTCGGATACTTGCCCGATAACATAGCCCAAACCCGAGTGGGTTTGAGCGATGCCTTGAGCAAGGTCTTCTTTACAGATACCGACCAATGCACGTTCGATATTTTTTTCTAAAGCCAGTTCGTTTAAATTTTTGTTCACAAGTATCCCTCTACCCTCTGCATTGGCGGTTTATATTTTTTAAAAGCTATATCAAGATTTATGCCACTTTAATTTTGCCTGTCACAGCATCATTAATCAGGGTAGTTTTATATTCTTTTAGCTTTTCGATTTGATCTTTAATATTTCCTATTAAATAACTAAATTTTCTTGTTTCATTTTCAATATACTCAGTTATTAAAGTTTGTTCTTTTGAACAAGGCATACATAAGTAGCTATTTTGAATTGTATTTAAATACACTCCTGGTTGTGCTGAAAAACCAGCATTAGCCCATAAGAAATTCTGATATTTCGGACTTCTAATAAATGATAAAAGAAAATTAGGATTCAATACACTTGGTTGAGTTCTTAAAGTTGCCAAACTACGTTGAGTAACAATTTCTTCCTCAAGATCCTTTACTATTGCAGCCTTACCTAAAGTACCACCAACAATTGCTAATTGAATGTCATCATTACGAATCAAAAATTTTGAACTAATTTCTTTGAAATGTTTTTGAGAAACACAACTATCATCCTCTCTAAAAACAAATTCATTATTTATAATATTCCTTACACTTAACAACCTATATCCTTGTTCAACTCGTGGATATGATCCATGTGTACCATCATAGATAAATTGACAAGCTCTTTTAAACTTTAAAACCTTCCAATGCTCAGGAATTTGCCCAATCCATTCCACACCCGAATCTTTCATCGCAACATTTGGATTTAAACCTTGCGTCACTGCTTTTTGAATGACAATTTGCTTACGCTCATTAAGTAAAGCAATTTGCTGTTCTTTAATAGCAATGGCTTGGTCAATTTCTAATATTTTAGTTTCTAAAAAATCTACTATTTTTATCTGTTGTTCTTTACACAGATGTAAATATGGTAGCTCTAATAGATCTTTTGGACTTAAAGTAGATCGAACACCAGCACCTAGCTTGTTAAAAACCGTCTGCAAGTACAAATTATAAAAATAATAATATGCAAATTTAGGTATAACTGTCTCTTTACATTCTAAGCGGATATAAGCTGGGCTCATAATTCCTTTTTCATGCACTAGACCAACTCTACTAGTACTAATGTTTTCTAAATCAATTAGCTTAAATACCAAATCGTTCTTATTAAATATCTGATAAGTTGCATAGTCCTTTGGAATCAAACCTTCTGGATTATCAAAACTATTATTTACTACACCTCGCAGTGTCAAGCTAAGAACATTATCACATTGATATTTAGAATTAATGATCTTCCTAAAATTGAAAAAGTTCTTTGCTCGCAATACTGACCATTCACTTGGAATTTCACCAATCCATTGGACACCTGAATCTTGATACGCATTATATTTATTAAACATTCTGCTTCCCCTTAAAGACCCACAATTTGTGCAATTAAACCATCAGCTTGCTTCTCAAGATTTAAAATATCCTGAGCCACTTCTTCAAGCGAACGCAATGGCTTATGTTGGTAGAAATACTTATTAAAACTGATTTCATAACCAATTTTCACCGAGTCCAAATTAATCCATGCTTCATCTACATGCGGTTTTACTTCATCTAAAAAGTATTGGTGAATACGCTGATTTAATGGCACAGACTCACTGTCACGAATATCGGCATTACTTTCATAAGTGATGTACTCACCTTTTTTGCCTGTTGCATAATAACCAAAGTCGGCTAGATCAGATTCTTCACAGCCTAAATGCTCAAGTAGCTCAGCCAACTTATCGCCATTCAACTTCACGACTTTCTTCAGCACTTTTTCAGCCGTTTCGTCATACCAGCTCACGGCATTTAAAATGCTGTTCTTTTCAGGAGCAGACAGCTTTAGACCAAGGGCTTTAATCGCTTTATCTACGTTATCTTTAAACACATTAAAGTCGCTTGATTCCGCTTCACCCACTTGCGCCATAATCGCTTGTGCAGACTCAAATAAAGTCTTTAACGATGTCCAATGCTTAATATCAAACAGCTTCGCTTTTGCTTTGGTATTTAAGCTAATTTCTTGCTTTTCACACCAATCTAAAACGTCTTTTTCAACTTCTTTGAGCTTGCCTGCTTGGTAAATAGCATCGCCATATTCAGCAAACATATATTCCATTGGCTCAAGCAATGACTTATCAAAACGTAATGGCTGTAAACGTTCCAAACTAAACTGTGCTTTGCGACGATCAGGACGTTCTATATTGACTTTGTAATAGCCAAAATCACTATTATTAAAAACTTTAGATGCTAAACCAATCGGGTCATTCTTGGCATCAAGACCACGCTCAACATCTTGTCCATTCAGGTACACATTTAAAATTTCTTCAAGATGCTCAGGTGCAAATTCACAATTCTTTTGCCCTAAGTTTTTACGCAACTTACGGTAAAGCAGACTTGCATCAATCAGTTGTACTTTGCCTTTACGTGATTCAGGCTTGTTATTGGATAACAACCAAATATAGGTAGTAATACCGGTGTTATAGAACAAGTTGTTTGGCAACTGAATAATGGCATTCAACAAATCATTCTCGATGATATAACGACGAATGTTTGATTCACCGCCACCTGCATCACCTGTAAATAAACTTGAACCATTATGGACAGAGGCAATACGGCTACCGATTGGGCTGACATCAATCGATTTCATCTTGCTGACCATTTCCATCAGGAACAGAAGCTGACCATCGCTTGAACGTGGCGTTGCATCTTCTTCTCTCAGGTCGCCCCAATAGTTTTTAAGCTCAACTCTAAAACGTGGGTCGATAACTTTTTTATCTTCTACAATGTATTTTTGATCTGATGCCCAGCTTTTACCATACGGCGGATTAGACAGCATAAAGTCAAAACGTGTTGATGCAAATTCATCACTTGCCAATGTAGAACCGACACGAATGTTTTCAGGGTTGTTGCCCTTAATCATCATGTCCGACTTACAAATGGCATAGGTTTCGTCGTTAATCTCTTTACCATACAAGAAGATATCTCGATCTTCATTACTATAACGCTCTTCAATAAAGTTTTGTGCTTCAGTGAGCATCCCGCCACTACCGCAAGCAGGGTCATATACAGACAATGCATAAGGAATACGGTCTTTGATTGGATCAAAAATGGCATGTGTCATTAATTCAATCACTTCACGCGGAGTAAAATGTTCACCTGCCTCTTCGTTATTTTCTTCATTAAATTTACGAATGAGTTCTTCAAAGACATAACCCATACCGAGGTTTGATAAACCACCCAACTTATAGCCATTTGGGTCTTCAGTTTCAAACGGACTTAAATTGATATATGGAGAGACAAATTTCTCCAAAACATCGAGTAATACATCTTTAGTTGCCATGTGGCGAATTTGCGCAAACAAGTTAAAGCAGTTAATAATTTCTTTAACGTTATCGCTAAAACCACGTAAGTAGTCTTCAAAGTTCGCCAGCAAAATTTGCTGGTTATTGGTCGCTGTGTCGAAAAGACTTTTTAATGTCCATTCTGAAGTATTATAAAAAACATAACCTGAAATATGCTCTAATGGCAAAGCATCCAATTCCACAAAGTCTGGCTCTTCTTTTTGTTCTTTGACTTCTTGTAAGACAGCTTGTTTTGTTGGTTCTAACAAAGTATCTAAACGACGTAGTACAACCATTGGTAAAATAATGTCACGGTACTTACCGCGTACATAAACATCACGCAAGCAATCGTCAGCAATAGACCAAATAAAAGAAACCAATTTGTTGTGAACGCTTTGATCCATGTTTAGACCTTAAAATCTGTAATTATTTCTTATGCTTATTTAACACTATTTTCAAATATATAGGCAGTCTGTATAGTGGAATCTTTAGGCGTACACGCCAAATAACGTCGCTTACCATTTTCAAGACAATGGATTTTATCGTGGATCTAACACAGTTCTATTTTGAAATATTTTTAAAGTTCGATAAGAATATTGAAAAAAAATTAAAAAAAGCAATGGATAAAGCAAGTCAAACTCAAGATGAGCCGAGTACTACACAACTCAAAATTTTATTAGCAGAAGCATTTAGTCAAAAAATTCTAGACCCTGTTTCCAGCAGTTTTATTGACGCAGTTACTGATAATTATAAAGATATGCAATTTACTTTTTCTCACATCTTAAAAAACTTAGCACTGTATCCACTGCAAGGGGATCACTTCAAAAATTGGAATAGGCACGTTGAACTCTTCGATCTAGCTGAGCGTAGTCATTACTCTCAAAAAATGGTCAAACAATTACACGACTTCCTCTTGGAATTCACCTCACAAAAGGAAGATAGCCCTTTCTTTAGTTTGAAAGAAGTTCAGCAACCTTTTCACAACATCCTATTGCTCATCGTACATTTAGACACACTGATTTCAAGCAGCGCTCATTTTGAACCGCTGTGCTTTAATCATTATTTCAAATATCGTTTGGTGAAAGATAAGCCCTACTATCCTTCTAGAAGTTTTTCAGATGTTTTGCTGTTCTTGTTAGGCTCACGATTTGAAAAAAAGTTTGTTCAAAAAATTCCTGGTATCACCAAACTTACAGAACTTATTGATGCTGAAACATTAGGTGAAGGTATGGAACTAAATTGTTTAAGTGAGTCAGCTAGGCAGAAGAAAGAACAAGAAAATGAAAATTTTACTGACGGACTGCGACAGCAAGTAAAAAAAATGAGAGAAGGTAAAAAATTCTGTTATTTAACAGATATCGACCAGTTTTTTACCGTTCCTTTTAACTTACAAAATACAATCAATCACTGCTTGTTCGAAAAAACATCTCTATCAAATTTGAATTTTCTCCAAACTGGTCAGTTAACGAGCATAGATGAATTAAAATTCAATGATATGAATGCCTTATGGCTTATCTACTTTTTCCAGAATTATTTTTACAATTACTTTGTAGAGCACAATCCAAATGGCCTAATCCAACTTAGTAGTAGCTTGGAGTTTATGACTATCTGGAAGACCTTTAA
The DNA here is from genome assembly GCF_013418235.1 of Acinetobacter sp. YH12156. Lineage (NCBI taxonomy): Bacteria > Pseudomonadati > Pseudomonadota > Gammaproteobacteria > Moraxellales > Moraxellaceae > Acinetobacter > Acinetobacter sp. YH12156. The sequence goes on along the minus strand of NZ_VPCL01000004.1, from coordinate 145,127 downwards.
TCAATCAAAAACTTCAGAGGCCATTTATCAATGGCCTACTGAATTACAGAAAATTGCGAAACCGAGTTAGATATTATTGTAACGTCCCTTGCCTGAAGGATTACCTGTTTTACTCGGCCAGCCAGGATAATTCGGCAATTCTGAAAAGAATTGCATTATCATATCCTTATCTTCTTGAGACCACTTATAGAGTCCTATAAATGTATTATTGATTTGGTTCCAGGCTTTTAGTTCCTTGGACTTTAAATCGGCTCCATCAAATTTACGTTCAGCTCTAATCAAAAAATTCCATTTTTCATTAGCTTCTCGAATATCTAAATACATATTCAACTTTTGGGCCGTTTTGAAAATATTGATTAGTCCACATACACCTGCATTTGGTATCAGCTTTTCTAGTAAAATAACTTTATTTCCAAGCAAGCTTTCCAGTTCATCAATCGTTTCAGGGTAATAAATTTTTGCACCTAAAGATTCCGAGAGTGTTATACCTAAATTCATAACTTTTATGCTCCTATTTCCGTGGTGGATTATTGTCACGACCACCACCTGACGGATTACCTGTTGTACTAGGCCAGCCTGCTTTACTCATTTTTATCTCCTGTTAACTTAATTTATTATCAAGCTCACTTTGAGTTGATAGATGAATTATGAAGTTAAAGAATTTTGCATTTTGCCTAAAATGACAAGATTTAGATCAAAAAACACTCGATCTAAAAATATTTCAAAATTTTTTATTTTCCTCAACTATATGTTTGAGCTTCAAAAAACTCCGGTTCCATTTCTCACAGGTTCCCATTTCTTCCCTCCACCCATTATCAACGTGGCACAGTTATAAGCATCCTGCAAAAAACCTCGTCTTGCTAATTCCGTAAAACCTGTCTGAGCGATTAAAGTTTCCCTTAAGGGATGATGACTCGTAATCAAGTACTCATTCCGTCTATGAAGACGTTTCAACAAGTTTACTGCTGGCAGATGATCAAATTTACCTTGATAGCCACGATTGCATTCTGCACATGACAGCACAAGGTTTGCTACACCATTTATAGGCTTTTGAATATCACAATCACGAAGCTTGTGCGGAAAAAAATGATCTACATCGGCTGAATGCTCAAACAACTGTTCAATCGTGATTGGCGCAAAACAGTAAAAACATCTACTTTTCTGATATCCATTTAAAGCAGACTTAGCAGATGTGACATTCACCCTTCTAATTTTATTATCCGCAATCAAAATCCCTTTATCATCATGCTGTATCTGGACCAAATGCTTTGGTAAATTCATATCCCACGCTGTTTCGACTAAACGCCACCTTGCCTCAGTTTCATTAATTAAATCTTGCGAATTTTGTGCTTCGAATAACTGGAATACTTCATCCGTGAGGATAATGCCTTTATGTGTTTTTCGAGCATCCACAAAAAATCTTTTTGGCAACTCCTGTCCATGTACATTATGGAATGCATCAATTACATTCACAAAGCCATATTGAACAGTCCTAGCAATCAGCGTCTGTTGATCAATTTCATGAGCATTGAACGCTCGGCAATAGTCTAAGAATTTACTTGAGCTTGATGTCGCTTGTTTATCAACTAGCTTTAAATGCTCGCAAATATGACGACTAAAAGGCTCCGCTAGTTGATCGAGTGTAATAATCGTATTACCGTCAGCCTTTAAGTCATAAAGAGACTTTGCCAATGCAAATTTATAGGACGCTACATTACGACCAAATAGAATGACTGCACGCCAATAATTTTCAAGAGATGGTTCAATCTCATAAAACTCAGACATAGAACATCTCCCAATAAAAAATCATGAATTAATCTTCTTTAATAAAATATTAAGCCATTTTTCTGATCGATTAGGTCTTTGGTCGATAGTAATCCATTGCTTTAGCTGGGAAACATCATCCCATTGATTCAACAACTCTTTTACCTGTACTTCATTCAAATCGGTAAACTGCCGTCCATCCTTCTCTCTGTCACCGTTGCCATATTTGAAAGAGATATAAATTACACCGTTTGGCTTGAGTGCACTCAGCAGTTTTCCTATCACTTCTTTTAAACGAGTACGCTCACAATGCAACAACGATGCACACGCCCAAATTCCATCATAAGCTTCATAGTCATCAACCTCATAAAAGCTCTTCAACTTAATAGGAATACCTGTAATTCGAGATGCTTTTTTAACGAGTTCTTCCGAATAGTCTATTGCATCGACCTGATAGCCTTTCTTTTTAAAAGCCAGAGTATCTCGTCCTGAGCCACAACCAACGTCAAGAATCCGAGCACCTTCGGGCAACTCAGCTAAAAATGGCTGATATAGGCTTTCCATATCAACTTCAAACGTTGAAGCTGTAAATTCTTCTGCATGCTTATTGTAGTAGTCTATTGTTTTCATTACGGACACTTAGGCTATAAGACATTTTCAGTCTACAAGAAAACAAAAAAATAAGGGAGCTAAGAGCATCCCTTATTCTCGACTCGCCAACTTACTTTCAATCCATTGATGGATCTCATAAGCTGACCAGCCGATACGATTTTGAGTAATTTTAACTTTCTTTGGAAAGGTTGGATCATAGTAAGGTGAGTCCTCATCCATCATCTCGTAGATGGTAGAACGCCCCACACCGACAAATTCTACGACCTGCTTAATACTGATGAGTTGATTCATTTGAAATGTTTGACCGATAAACGCATTCATGAGGCTAGCTCCTAATCATTGATGCGAGCGGCTATTCGCTCAAATAATAGAGCTGGTCTGTAAAATTTAACGTTAGCTATCTTCTCTCCTCTCGCTTAATTCACAGCTCGTACACTTTGCTGTAACCCCTGCTGAATATCCTGTACAAACTCTTCAGGCGAAGCTTGTTGCTCCACCACCCGGTTTTGTTCTTGTTCAGGGTAATATTCTTCCAGCACATCCAATCCTTCCTCTATATCCGTTTCAAATCGCGCATTCGCAAAACCCTTCCTTGCCGTAAAGTCCAAAGCCTCCTGATAAAACCCTGCCTGCTTGCTATGTTCATCAATTTGCTTGGCTTGAGTAATCGCATCATTTAGGCTAATGCCCTCCCGTAAAGTCAGATCCACGTAATACACCGGCTGACGATAGCTTTGTGTGGTACTTTTCCCTCTTAAAGTCAGTTGCAATGGTAGGCACGACAGTAAGCCTCCTGAAGCTGCACTGTAGTAACTCAATCGTGCAGCCAATGTCCGAATACTGTTAAAGCCTGTGGTTCTGAAAATGAAGGTTCCAAACTCATCCGATTCATCCAAATTTACATGCAAGCGACCATAGGGCTTACAGTTGCCGCCTTGAGCCAGAGGACACAAATCAGGGGATGGACATGGATGTTGCTCGACCCCTTGATTGGTTAAACGCTGGCAGGTCTCTCCATTGCCGACACAGACTGGCCGTCCGGTCTGACGGTCAAATAAGGTGTATTCTGCACGTAGGTTTAAGTCAGGATCATTGAAGATCATTCTGACAGGAATTGAGCGTAGCTTTTGATTGGGTACATTCGCTCGAAGCTGTTCATCCAGTGGATGTTTCACCCATCCATCTTTGCTTTGAATTTGGCTAGTAATAGTGAACTGGTCATCCTTTTCCGGTAGGCGTTTGCCATTCTTTTCCACCACCCGACCAATACTGATACGCCCCAACGTAGGCGGTGTAATTGCTAGACCTTTAATCATTTTATTTTCCTCAATTTGATTTTGTACAGATCATCCAGCTTTATGTAGATCACCTGATTCAAAAAATATGTATATAGCTCACTACAAAAGCCGCGACCGTATTGCCCTCTATTCCTAGCGAATGGAGGGCGGGGAGCGGTTTTTGCGCCTCGCTAAATTGAATGGGCTGAAACAGGCTTAGTCGGTATAGATATTGAATCGACGACTACCCTGCTTTTGAAGTGGATAAAGCTCAATGAGTTCAGGCTGATGCTGAAGTAATGCTTTGGTATTCAGACTGATGGAATCCTTGGCTTTCTTCCAGACCACAGAGCCACGACTAAACACAGCTCGTTCTGCATCTTTCATTAGCATTTGGATGTGATGCTTCAGCTGGTCAAAGCGTTCCTGCTTGTGCTGAATCTCTTGCTTCATTTTGATGAGCTGATCGAACATCAAATTGGCATTTTCATTTTGCGAGAGATCTTCAACGCTTAGTGGGATATGCGCTGGATAGAGTTGCAGAATCGCTTTGGCTGCGGATTCACTTGCATCGACTGATGGCGGTGTATCGTTTTCCACACATTCCCAGAAATAACGCTCTGCCTGAACGATGTGTTGAATCACTGATTCAGAACGGCTGACTTTAAAGATCTTGGTTTCATGCCCACAGATCAGAACACAGACATGTGCAGCCTGTTTGCCTGTTACCGCAAGTTGGTGTTGCACCTGACACAGCACGTATAAAGGCACACCATCTCGCCATAGCCTGGCACCATGTTCCCCAGCAGTTTTACACTCAAGAATCTGCACCTCATCACTACCCACGACCGAATAATCTAGATTTGCCAACATAAAGGCTTTGTCTGGATCGGGATGCTGAAGCACGGCATTCACTCGTCTCACTTTATTATTGGTGTGCAGGCTGTAGTACTCAGCCACCAATGGCTCTAACTGTTTGCCCCAATACAGCGGTGCAACGCCTGAGCTGTCATCATCAACGTTCTGCTGAGTTCGACCGGTCTTGATCATCCACAGTTCCAACATCGACATATAGGGATTCAACCCACATGCGGTTGCGGCATCACTACTGCCAATACCTTGCTTACGTACTTCCAACCATTCCTGGTAATCCATATTTTTAGTATTGGCCAAACGCTTGGCGGTCACTGTTCGTTTAGCAGCGGTATTTGATTGATTGCTCTCATTCGGAATTGGAAAATGAGTTCGTTGAGGGATATTTATCGGTGCAATCTGATTCATGCTTTAATCCTTATAAATAGTGAGGTCTGTAAAAAATTTTCGGCATAAAAAAAGCCACATCTGGAGATGTGGCAAAAGGGGATTTTCACTGGAGAAGGATCATCTACATGACCCTTGACCATTATTGTAATAGCACTGGCTTAAATGAAACTTAAACCACTAAGCGAAGCGCCTGTTCCAGTCCACGCTGCTTTAATGCAGCACCTGCACCAAACCAGGCAGAGTCCAAACGATGATCGGTACTCATGGCACGTCGCTCATGATCACAAAACTCAGTGATTGAACAAAGTAAGCCATAAGCAGTATCTTTGGCTGAGCTGAGTTCTGCACCACGACCTTGTCCGTTGAACATATCCATGACTTTAGTCATGGCTCGTCCATTCGGTTCAGGCTTTTCTTTAGTTGGATTTGGAGTAGCCATATTGCGATAGAACTGAATGATGTTCTCTTCCTGATCGGCAACACTCATGCTGGTATTGTTAAACACTGCATCAAAATAGGCAGCTGCTTCTCCTTGAGTGACTTTACGTTGAGTCAGCTGTTTCATCTCATACATATGCTCATCCCAGGCACGGACTGAGATGCCCAATTGCTGTTTGACCTTGTCCGCATCAAACTTGGTACTGTGTGGCACTTTCACCACACCCGCACTGCTGCTCTGTCCACGTAAGGCAATCGCTAAGGTGTTATTGCATACCACCCGGATATTGGTGAACTGTGCCGTTGTCGCCAGTGTACCGTCGCAGGCAGTTGCCAGCAGAATATAGCCATTACTGACATCCTTGCCCTTCAGTGCCGTAGATTGTCCGGTGCGTGCCAATGCCCAGAACTTCTTCCCGCCTTTAAGTACACCTGCGGTTTCCAGTTCAAAGCCAGATTGCTCAGTCAGATCCCGGTAGAACTCCAGAATCTCCATCGGCTGAACTTCCTGATAACGCTGACTCACTACCGACAGAGGTGCATGAGTATCTGAACGATACAATACTCGCTGTTCTTCATAAGGCATAATGATGCTTTGGCCACGTTCATTCTGTGCCATGTAGCTGACATTGGAGGATTCAATCCGCCAATCCATGCCTGCTTGCTGGGCCCAGATTTCAATCGGCTGATTTTGAGTGAGTTGATTGCCTAGACCATGCCAGGGGGTTTCACCGACATACGCCATTTGTTCAAGTTGATGTGCCATAGATAGTCTCCTTTTAATATCCGTTATAGACTTGAGGGGATTGACGTAAATTGGCATCAAAATGGTTTTTACATGAATGGCAGTAGTACATAGACTGATTAGTCTCATCATTCATTAACACCATAAACACCCCGCTAATAACGATCCCTGCAATTGCACCAATAACTGGGGGTAGATTGGTTGAACGAATTAGGTTTACCCCTAATGCTAACATTGTGGCAGGAGAAGTCAGTAAAGTTGGAACATCGGATACGGCTGGCACTCGCGGCTTGATCTCAATCAAGCTGATCTGACTAGAATTACAAGATGGGCATTTTTTCATAATATATAGCTCCAAATAACGAAAAAGCCTGCTTTTGAAGGCAGGCTTAAAACTCATTGATCTAATAGCTCAAAGTAAAAGAGCCATGACGTTCATAGTGATGTTATATATTTGAAATAATTTAGCTTTAGATTCCTCTTCTCCAGCCAACATTAAATTGACCTCTCCCAAATGTTTTCATTTTCGGCAATTTGACTTTTAAAAATTGATCGGTTTTCTCAGGATTCACGAGATACATTGCTACATTGATTGCCTTACTAACTTCCTCAAGATTGTTACGATGAATCATACCCACCCCTAAAGAATCAGAAGCTTTAAATTTAGCCTTAGATTTAGAATGGTTGGATGTATAACAATCCCCCCCCTCATTAACAAGATTTTTCCAACAGTCACCTACCTGTGAAGCCAGGTAATAATCACTTTGACGCTTGTGGCCATCGTAGATCAGTAGTAAATGACAATGATATCCTCGGCGCTCTCCCTGCTCTACTGCCCAAGCATATCCCTGTAAACCAAAAAAACAACCATCCTGATTTGATATTCTACTTCTCAAGGTTTTCATATGTTGAGCAAACTCAATCATTGATACGTCTCTTGCTCCCTCCTCATCAAAATAAAGATCAACTCTCACAAAAAGTAATTTTGCATAATGCTGTGTAAGTTGATTTACATATTCTTTTAAAGACTCACGGTTCAAGACTTCCTGTCTTTTTAACTTTTCTGTATCTGCCTTCAGCGCAGATCCTTGGTCCTTTATGATCCCAATAAGAGCTTTAGTTAAATTATCATCTAAGTATATAATTGTATTATAATTTATACCAAACCCATCTAGTTCCAACTTTCTATCAATTAAAGCAACTATATCAGAAAATATTCGAATAGATAGGCAATAAGATAGTCCTGGCTTATAATGAAATTTAAAAGATGCAATTAATTCAGATAGAGTTTTCCTGAACTCTTTTAACAAAATCCCTTGGTAAGGGATTTTTCTTATAAAAAGATCAATTTGAGTCATCACATAGGACTCATTGTAAAATAATGAAGTATCAAACATGCTCATCACGCTTAGGTTATTAATCATACCTAAGCATGCTATGTATTTTTTTATGAGCTTCTTATCTATCACTGCTAGTCATAAGCAGTGAGACTAGTTCAATGCTAAAACTCTATGTAAGCAAATGAATAGATTAGATGTTTTTAAATTCTTATTAAATATAATTATAAAAACCCATTAAGAGAATAGCTCAAGAACACGGGGTGGCCAACGATCATAAGAAAGACAATCCAGCCCATGCTTGTCATTCATCATTTTTTTGAAGCTAAAGTTAACTTTTTAAGACAAGCATTTGGATGACCTCATGTGGAGTCAGAATAGTTGCCAGTTATGTAGCATCTTAGTAAGCATCCGCCGAACTCCGTGCCTGTTTTTTAATTCGGTTCAGGTTTCCAGCAGTGTGGCAACAATTTTTTTATTTGGTTCACCTTATGTGTAGGCAACCTTTTCAACACATTACTTAAATAGGCATAGGGATCTAGCCCATTCAGTTTTGCTGACTCGATCAGCATCCACGATGTTCGCGCTCGCTGACCACTGTGCAGTGAGCCAACAAACAATTAGTTCTTACGCCCCATGAGCTGCGGTTAAAGCAGCGCAAGAGGGACGTATCTGATTGTTAGGTAATCAGATGTATTACCTACGTGAACCTAAGAAACGTGCATATGAGCTTCCCAGCACACAGCTCAACCCTTTACTAAGGCGCAATTTAGCACCGGATTATACACCCTTAATATTGAAAAATTGCGTACTCCTTTGGGTAGCACAGTTAGTAGATCTAAATATTAGCGGTCGCTTCCGTACCCCATGACTTAGCTTCAGAATATGGCGGCTGTACCATTTCTTTGATGACCGATTTAAGGCAGCCCCAGGAGCGACCGCATTGTTTGACGGGTAAAAGGTTGGGAGGACGGCTGAATGGACTGGCTTAGTTTAGAGCATATTCACCACCTGCTGTAATACGATTCTCTGCCAGGGCAAACCCTGGATCAGTGCCTGTAACTGTTCCTGGTTGATCGCCACGATTTCACCCTGATGAACTTTAGTTCAGTGAAATTTTCCTTTGTTCTTTGCTGTATGTTCTACGTTTTTTAGCAACGGGAGTTGTGTCAGAAGGTATATCCACGTTCATGGATTAAGTCCCCACTTATTTTTAAGTGGAGACCAAATTAAAGCTTACAGGATAGCTTGGTAAGATGAGTTCCTCGGATGCTTGTATATTAATTATCAATATACTCTTAAAAAATCTTTAAAAAACAAACAATACAAATCATAAGCTATTGATTTACATTAATAAGATTGAAATTTAAATAATAAATATCACTAAAATATCACGAAAATATCACTTGAATAATTATAAAAATATCTTTTAAATACAACAATAATTTTATAGAGATATCTAAATTGATTATTAGAAATGGAATAATTATCAATAATATTGATGATTTAATGAAAAAATTATTAGACAGAGAATGTGATTTTTTATTGGGTCACTTTAAGATTTTTGATAAATATGAACTTATTTGTAATACGAATAAAAGTCGTAAAATAGAATTAATTAAAAGCTACTGTACATCAAGTTCAATTTCTCATGAGACTATCTGTAACATTCTAGATTCTTGCCTTATTAATGAATTTAATTTCGAGATGATTAACAAAAACGATTTTAGAAAAATTTTATTTATATTAGATTATGTTTCTAGTTCTACCTTAATATTACCCCTAACAAAATCACTATATGATTACTTAATTTATTTTATAGATATAGCACCTATCTCTAATGATAAAAAAATCAATGATTTAAACATTGCTTTAAGAACATATAACAGACATAAAACACCAGATTCCCAGTTAAAATGGATTGATTTCAGTAATACGAATCAAACTGAATGGGCTATAAAATACTTACAATCGAAATATAGATTAATAAGTTTTTTTACAGTGGATACGATCTACAGCTATGATCCTTCTCTAATAATATCTACATCTTTAGATTGTTATAAGGCCTTTCTTTATGATGAAAAGTCACAATTCATTGAAAGAATGCGAAAATCATGGAGTATGCAAAAATTTAGAGATGCGGGAAAAACCAAGACAAAACACCACTTACCTCTCACAAAACAAGCGAAAAGAAATCTAAAAAAACTTGCGCTCTTTAAAAACAAGAGTGAGAGCGAAATACTTGAAGAATTAATTAATGAATCGTATTTACTTGAAATGTGTGATGATGAAGGGAGGGCTCTTTACTGAGCCATCCATTCCCTCACCTGCTCCCCGTACCACTCCATCAACCTTACCCTTTCATCCCAATATTGCGCTCGGTTATAGGCCGAGCGAATTCTATTCTGAGGTACATGGGCAAGTTGGCGTTCAATAGCATCAGGATTAAATAAATTGGACTCGTTTACGACTGTACTGAATAGAGATCTAAAACCATGTGTGGTCATTCGTCCCGTATAGCCTGAACGTTTGATCACAGCCAAAATAGACTCACTACGCATTGATTCTTTGTTATTTAAACGATGTGGAAATAACAGTTCCTGATTATGAGTAAGTCTCAATGCCTGAAGCTCAGCAATCATCATGTCCGTCAACGGTACACGATGCGGAAGTCTGTTCTTCATTCGTTCTTCAGGGATATCCCACTTACGTCCTTCCAGATCAAATTCTTCCCAGCGTGCTTGCAGCAACTCACTAACCCGAACGCCTGTCAGCATAATCAGAATAATCGCATGATGTGTCTGAGCATCACTTGGGTATGCCCTTACCTTTCTTAAAAATTCAGGCATTTCAGAGGCCGAAAGCGAAGCTAAGTTTTTGACCCGTTTATTCTTGAGGGCATAAACTAAATCACCTGCCGGGTTGTCATAGCGGTATCCATGGGCAATAGCGTATTTCATGACCATGCCGCAACGAGATAAGGTACGTTTTGCAATTTCAAGCGAGCCTCTTGCCTCAATTTTCTTAATGATCTGCAGAATCTCAGGTGCCTGAATCTGATTAATACGCTTATTAGCAAGAGCAATATAAAGCTCATCCAAGGAAGCTCGAACATTACTAATATGTTTGGATGACCAGGTTTCTTTTTGATTATTGAACCAATCCTCTGCGACTTCCTTAAAATAAGGCTGCTCCTGCTCGACCTCAGTTGTATTTTTGAGTTTATATCTCAGATCAAGCGCGATCTCCCTTGCACGCTTTAAACTTAGCTCAGGATAGATACCTAATGCTTTGGACTTCCTTTGTCCATTTTCCGTGTATCTGATAGACCAATATTTTTTGCCATTCGGATCGACTCGTAAAGACAGACCATTAATATCAGAAAGGCGGTACTGTTTTTCCTGCGGTAATGCTTTTTTACACAGCACATCAGTAAGCGACATATCTTTTTCCCACATAATTAAACTTATTTAGTGGGTCAAATTGTCCCAATTTTGACCCTAATAAAGCAAAAATAGGGTCAAACAGCTTAGGACAAGGTCGGACAATACAGCCAATAAAAAAGCCTTTAAACATTGAGTTTAAAGGCTTTTTTAGATTCCGATGGATTGCTTCGGAAAGAATTTTGGTGGAGGTGGCGGGAGTTGAACCCGCGTCCGCCAGCATTACGCTCGAGAATACTACATGCTTAGATATCGTCTATTGTTTTAACTCTTTGTGACCCGACGAACAGGATACAAATCGCGATCCTCTTAGTTTAGTACAAAGCCCCGAGGCTTGGCTTTATACGGACTTGTGTGCGTGCGCTTCAGTCGGACTCTCTAACCACAAGTATTCGGAGAGGCGGACAAGCTGCCCTTAGGCAGCTAGAGCGTATGATTCGTCGTTTGCGACTAAAAAATGCAAATTTGATTTACGAGAGAAAATGCGCTCTCGGCATGCATCTATGAGTTTCATCACCAGCGTCGAAGCCAGAAACACCCCCAAAGTACAAGGCAATCATAGCATAGATGTCAAAAATTACGATGCATTTTCTAAACATTTACACAACTTGATGCGCTTAATTACATTATTGCGCTAATATTTTACTTTTCAAGCCGAATAACAGAAAAATTATGAGCTATTTACTGGCCCTAGATCAAGGAACCACATCGAGTCGGGCTATTATTTTTAATGAACATGGACAAATTCAGGCAACGGCTCAACGTGAAACCCATATTCAGACGCCACATTCAGGTTGGGTCGAACAGGATGCTCAGGAAATCTGGAGCACGCAGATTGCGGTGGTACAGCAAGCGCTTGCTACGGCGCGTATTCTCGCCAAAGATATTAAAGCCATTGGTCTGACCAATCAGCGCGAAACCACGGTGGTTTGGGATCGAAGAAATGGTAAACCGCTCGCGCCGGCCATCGTCTGGCAAGACCGTCGAACGTCTGACTGGTGTAACCAGCTGATTGAACAGGGCTGGATAACCAAAATTCAGCAAAAAACCGGTCTACGGATTGATCCTTATTTTAGTGCAGGAAAATTGGTCTGGTTTCTGGAGCATGTAGAAGGCGTACGTGAACTGGCTGAACAGGGTCATGTCGCTTTTGGTACTATCGATAGCTGGCTGATCTGGAACCTGACTCAAGGCGCAGAACATGTGATTGAAGCCAGCAATGCTTCCCGTACCATGCTGATGAATCTACATCAACAAACTTGGGACGAAGAACTACTGGAGCTGTTTCATATTCCTGCTTTGGTCTTACCAAAAATTATTTCCTCGGATAGTTATATCGCTGACACCGCTTCAGGTTTACTCGGTGCCAATATCCCCATTACTGGGATTCTAGGTGATCAGCAATCTGCACTGTTTGGTCAATCCTGTTTTGACGTGGGGAGCGCAAAAAACACCTATGGCACCGGCTGTTTTATGCTGTTCAATACCGGTCAAGACATCCAGCTCAGTCAGAATAAACTGCTTTCTACCCTTGCCTGGCAAGCGCAGGGTCAAACCACCTATGCACTGGAAGGCAGCGTGTTTATGGCGGGTGCGGTAGTGCAATGGCTACGTGATGGTCTCGGGATTATTCAACAAAGCCGTGATGTGGAAAAACTGGCCTGTAAAGTTGAGGATACCGACGGCGTGGTTTTGGTTCCGGCCTTTACCGGACTTGGCGCACCGCATTGGGACAGTAAAGCGCGTGCCCTGCTCTGTGGCATGTCTCGTGGTACGACTCAAGCGCATATCGCCCGAGCAGCCTTAGAATCAATCGCTTTTCAGGTATCGGATGTCCTCAGTGCAATGCAATCCGATATTGCCCACCCTTTAAAAGAATTACGGGTCGATGGCGGTGCCAGTAGCAATGACATGCTGATGCAGTTTCAGGCAGATATTCTCAATGTGCCGGTGCTGCGTCCAAAAATGCTGGAGTCTACCGCTTGGGGAGCAGCAGCGATGGCCGGATTAAAAGCTGGCGTATTTTCAAACCTGGAGGAAATTTCGCAGTCTTGGCAACTTGAACATGCCTTTGAACCGAAAATGCAAAATGATGAGCGTGAAGCTCATTTAGCCAAATGGCAGAAGGCCTTAAATCGGGCCAAATCAGATCTATAACCTGTATCAATCTGAAGGTCGAAAGCTAAAAAAGCACTGTTCAACAGTGCTTTTTATTTTCTATCTCTTACCCTCAATAAGCATAAGATGCAATCGCTGTAGCAATTGGCTTATCTTCATCATTGATCATGGTCATACGCATGGTGCAGCCCTTACGCCCCAAACGTAAGGTTTCTGCCCGCGCGATAAAATATTTACCGCGCCCGGGTGCCAGATAATCCACCCGCATATCCACTGTCGCCAAACGCGAGACTTTTTTAATGGTGTCGGCAATGGTTTCAGGTTCGGCTTTTTTATATAACTCCCCCATCGCTACAATTCCACCGACACTATCGAGTACCGTGGCCGCAAGACCGCCATGCAAAATTTGAAACGCGACATTACCAATCATAAAATCCTGCATTTCGACATAGGCTTCGATCTGGCCTTCCACCACCCGCATGCTCATACCATTATGCTTAAAAAAAGGAGAGCTATTAAAAGCATGTACCAACTGATTTAAGACCACATCAATATCCACCTTTGCCCCCAAGTGTATATTACCTGTCCAGCTTTTCTCTGTCTTAGTCATCACTCTGCTCAAATCCACCGCAATAAAAAACCGCTAATTTATGCCCAAAAATTTCAGTTAGGGCTACAATAGGTGCCTAGTTTAATACTGATTGCTGAGATTTTTATGACCTATACGTTCAATCGTCCCGCGTTTCCTGCAACTCGCATGCGTCGTATTCGTAAAAATGAGCATTTACGTTCTATGGTACGTGAGACGCATCTCAGTGCAGATCACCTGATTTATCCAGTATTTGTACTGCCGGGACAAAACCAGAGCCAAGATATTCCCAGTATGCCGAATATCCAGCGCCTGTCAGCAGACTTGCTGTTAAAAAAATCAGAGCGTCTGCTGGAACTGGGCGTCAACAAACTGGCACTGTTTCCAGTCACACCACAAGAAGATAAAAGCCTGACCGCCGAAGCGGCTTGGCGCGAAGATGGTCTGGTCCAACGCACTTTGCGTTTATTAAAAAAAGAACTGCCAGAAATGGTGCTGATTACTGATGGTGCACTCGACCCCTATACCACGCATGGTCAGGATGGCATTATTGATGAGACCGGTTATGTCTTAAATGATGAAACGGTCGAATGTCTGATTAAACAGGGCTTAAGCCATGCCGAAGCAGGCGCAGATGTATTTGCCCCAAGTGACATGATGGATGGCCGGATCGGTGCAATTCGTCAGGCCTTTGAACAAAATGGGCATATTTATACCTCAATCATGGCTTATTCAGCCAAATATGCATCCAGCTTCTATGGCCCATTCCGTGATGCAGTCGGTTCTGCCAGCAATTTAAAAGGCGGCAATAAATACAATTACCAGATGGATGTCGGTAACCGTGCCGAAGCACTGCATGAAATTGCGCTGGATATTCAGGAAGGCGCAGACATGGTGATTGTCAAACCGGGCATGCCTTATCTTGATATCGTCCGCGAAGTCAAAGACACTTTTGGCGTACCAACCTTTGTCTATCAGGTCAGTGGTGAATATGCGATGCTGGCCGCTGCCATTCAAAATGGCTGGTTATCTGACAGCGTGATTATTGAATCACTGATGAGCTGCCGCCGCGCCGGTGCCGATGGCATCTGGACTTACTTTGCCGAAGAAGCTGCGCTTAAACTGAAAGACATGAAGTAAAAGGATTTCGGCGCAATGCATATCGCCATTATCGGCGCTGGCATCACTGGGTTGATGTCGGCGCTGGAACTGCTTGAACAGGGATGTTCTGTCACGATTTTTGATCAGCAAGTTGCCGGGAAGGCTGCGTCCTGGGCCGGAGGCGGGATTCTTTCTCCGATGTATCCCTGGCGCTACCCCGCTGCAGTCAATACGTTGGCCCGGCATGCCAAACCGCTGTATCAGGACTGGAATCAAAAACTGCAACCTTTCACTGGCATCGATTTCCAGATTCATGAAACAGGTATGCTGATTTTTGATGAATCCGATTTTGAAATCGGTTTAAGTTATGCCGCAACACATCAAGAGCCGCAGCAACAGGCAAAATTACTTGATCAAGCTAAACTGCAACAGATCAATCCCAGAATTAATCAGAGCAAATTCAAACAGGCGATTTATTTCCCTGAACTGGCCAATATCCGCAATCCGCGACTATTACAGTCGGTCATCAGCTATTTAAAACAGCATCCGCATGTCACCTGGCAAGAGCACTGTAAAATCACTCAGCTCAATATTCAGCAAGGCTGGGTAACGAGTGTGTCCAGTGAAAGTGGTCAACACTTTCAGGCAGATCAGTTTGTAATCGCCACAGGCGCATGGTCTGCAGGCTGGTCAGAACAGCTTGGCTGTGAAATTCCGGTGCAACCGGTGCAAGGACAAATGCTGCTGTTTAAAACCCCAGAAAACTGGCTACCGAGCATGTGCATGAACAAGGTCATGTATCTGATTCCACGGCGCGACGGACATGTTGTATGTGGTTCCAGTATGCGTCAGGTCGGTTTTGACACCTCGCCTTCTGCTGAAATCCGGCAAGATATTCTACAGGCTTGTCTGGAGATGGTGCCGGAACTGGCGGATTTTCCGCTGGTCAAGCAATGGGCCGGATTAAGACCCAGCTCACCCGATGGTATTCCCTATATTGGCAAAATCCCCGAATTACAAAATGCCTGGGCCAATTTTGGCCATTTCCGCAATGGCTTATGCATGGCCCCAGCCTCAGGCAAATTACTCGCTCAATTGATGCTTGAACAAACGCCGACCATTGTAGATCCACAGCCCTATGCTCCGGCCCGTCTATCGGAACCAAGCACTTTAGTGCTTTAGTGCTTTAGTGCTTTAGTGCTTTAGTGCTTTAGTGCTTTAGTGCTTTAGTGCTTTAGTGCTTTAGTGCTTTAGTGCTTTAGTGCTTTAGTGCTTTAGTGCTTTAGTGCTTTAGTGCTTTAGGATATTATGCAGCGCTTCTTTCAAGGTTGGATAATCAAACTGAAAGCCCGCATCCTGTAAAGCTTGAGGCTGTACATACTGACCGTTCAAGACCAGTTGCGATTGTTCTCCCAGCATCATTTTCAAGCTGCATGCTGGCAGTGGCAGTAAAGGTTTGCGCTTCAGTAGCTGTGCAGCAGTCCGGGCAAACTGTGCCTGACTGACTTTTTCCGGGGCAACCACATTAAAAATCTGCCCGGTCGTCGTTTCAAGCATCAAGAATTCAATCGCACGCAATACATCTTCTAAATGCACCCAAGTGACTGGCTGACGCCCATGACCAATCCGCCCGAACAGATTCAGTTTAATCGGCAATAACATCTGCGGCAGAATTCCACCACCTTTGCCAAAGACCACAGCAAAGCGAACAATTTTGGTGTTCTGACTGCTATAGGACAAAGCCAGTTGTTCCCACTTCGCACAGAGCTCAGACATAAAAATATCTTGTGGCGGGCTTTGTTCCGTACAGACCTGCTCCCAACGCTCGCTCGGGTCAATACCATAATAACCAACGGCCGAGGTCGAAATAATCCGTTTCGGTTTGATCTGGTATTTTTCTAAATAGTCAAATAACTGTTTGGTGGTGTCTAAACGGCTATCCAACAATTTCTTTTTACGCGCTGCCGTCCAGCGTCCCTGACCGATGCTTTCGCCAGCCAGATTAATCACATAATCAATCTGAGGCTGTTTTAATTCATCCAGCTGGTTAATCCAGTGAAAATCTGGATGCGGTTCAGATTGATTCTTGCGGCGGGTCAGCCCAATCACCCGATAATCACGTTCCAATAAAAAACGTACCAGATGACTGCCAATAAAACCCCTCGCTCCGGTCACCAGCACTACAGGTTTATCCATAAGTCATTCTTAGCCCTGTTATTTTTTCTATTTAAATTATACGCAACTTATTCTGGGGTTTTTCAATCAATGCCCTCTTTGTCGTGGTGAATTTGTATCCTGCCTGATGCGATCAATTTATCAAGATCAATCGTCATAAAGCCACCTACCTATCAGGCCTGCGGCGAATTGCCAAACATTTGATCTGCCATACGCTGTGCCTGCTTGCCATAGAACCAGTAAGTCAATAGATACAACGGAATCGCGATCAGCAAGAACATGATCAGCACAATACTTATAAATTGTGGCTGCTGTAGATATAGCAAAAAGTCCTGCCAAGCATTTGGATTAGAGCGCGTGGCAATCAGAATACCAAGTAACAGAAATAGCAGGTTATAGCCCCAATAGATCAGGCTAAACCCCAAGGTGAATTTTTTACGTTCCGACTGCGTTGGGGCACGTTTTTGCTGTTTTAAAAACTTAAATAAGATCCAGATCATGGCCACCAGATAAGGAACAATCGTCAGTACGGCGCCCATCCCCGTTGGCATCAGTGCTGCCAGCACCCCGCAAATGCAGGTAAAAATAAAGCAGATAATAAAAAACCAGATAAAATAACGGGTTAAAGGCAACATAAGAATCACTCAGTGACATTCATCAAGCTAGTATAAAAAAAAACAGGTTTTTTTTCATTTTATTGTCAACCATCGGCCAGAAGGTGACGTTATATAGGGTACAAGGTACAAAAATTTGGACTGGCATCCACGAATTTTTGCTGACCTTAGAGCTAAAGCAATAAGTCCAGTGTACAGGGAAATTTTGAATAGCAGCCAAAATCTTCATGTAACACAAATTTGACCGACGATTTCACATCACTCGAATCGTCGGTTTTTATTTTTTAAAATTCCGATTTTTCAGCCTGATGAATTGCATGACTGTTCAAGACTGGGTGATTTAGACATGACTATCCTGCCATTTTGCCTACTGATTAAAATAAATTCAGCCTGACATCAGCAACAATTCGCTGAAATATCTTTTTTAAGTAGATTTTTCCCTCAGCTTTTTCCTATAGTAGCAAGGCAGACATTTCAGGGTTCATCTACATGGCAGTTCATTTTCTTCACACTTCCGATTGGCATCTGGGGCAATTTTTCCATAACCATGACCGTGAATTTGAACATGCCCAGTTTCTGACCTGGCTGCTGGAGCAAATTAAAGCAAAACAGCCGCATGCCCTGTTGATTGCCGGAGATATTTTTGATGTGATCAATCCAGCCTCAAGTGCGCAAAAGCAACTGTATCAGTTTCTGGCCGATGCACATAATCTGGCCCCGCACATGCAGACTTTGATGATTGCCGGCAACCATGATTCCGGTTACCGGATTGAGCAGGTTGAACCTTTTCTGTCTAAATTCAATGCCAAAGCTGTGGGAATTGTGGGCCGAACCGCAGAAAACACCCTGAATCTGGATCGCTTGCTGATTCCGATTTATGATCAGGATAAAAATATCATCGCCTGGTGTCTGACTCTGCCCTATTTACGCAGTGCCGAAATTACCGGGCTGAATGAACATACCAGCAATAGCCAGAATGCGATTAGCTATCTGCATCAACAACTGATTGCCGAAGCCAAGGCCCGTAAACAGCCGCATCAAGCTCTGATTCTAATGTCGCATGCACATATGCAAGGTGGCGAAACTTCCGACTCGGAACGGCCAATTATTGTCGGTAATGAAGAAGCGCTGTCGACGGCGCTGTTTGATGAAGTGATTGATTATGTCGCACTCGGTCATCTGCATAAACCACAAAAAGTTGGTCAGCCGCATATCCGTTATAGTGGCTCACCGATTCCGCTGTCATTTAGTGAAATTAATTACCAACATCAGGTGGTTGAGGTCAGAATTGATCCTGAACAAAGCTTGGAACAGCGCTTTCAATACGATGTTTTAAAAGTGCCACGCACCGTCGAGCTGTGCCGGATTCGGGAAAAGCTGGAAGATTTAATTGCTAAACTTCAGGCCTTGCCTGCCGGAGAAATCGAACAACTGTCGGCACGACATTTTCTGGAAATAGAATACACCACCGATGCGCCGCCACCAGTCGATTTACGCCAGCAAATTGAACTGGCTTTACCCGCCAACCGTTACCGCTTGCTGCGCATCAGCCGGATTTATCAGCAACAGGCCGAACATACGCAAGGAGATTCGAAAATTGATCTGGCACCACCGACGCCGGAATCGCTGTTTTTGAATATCTGGAAAAAAATGGGCTATGAACATGATCATTCTGTACAACAGGATTTTCAGCAACTTCTGGTTGAAGCCCAGCACGAACTTGCTCAGAAACAACAAGCCTAGGATCGGCCATGAAAATTTTACGTTTGAGTCTCAACAATCTGGCCTCCCTCACTGGCACCCATCATATTGATTTTGAATCCAGTCCTTTAACACATGCCGGCCTGATTGCAATCACTGGAAAAACCGGAGCTGGTAAATCGACCCTGCTCGATGCCATGTGTCTGGCGCTCTATAACGAAATTCCGCGCCTAAAAGGTGCGACTGGCAGCCTGAAAGATGCCGGCGGTCAGGATGTTTCGATTAAAGACTCCAAGAATATTCTACGCCGTGGCTGCGTGCATGGTTTTGCCGAGCTGGAGTTTATTGCACTGGATAGCAAACGCTATACAGCACGCTGGGAGATTCGCCGGGCACGTCAGAAAGTCGATGGCAATCTAAAAGTAGATCGTTATATCAAGTGCATCGATGATGATACGACGCTAACGCAAAAAATATCTGAAGTTACTCCCTTAATTGAAAAACTGCTGGGCCTGAGCTTTGAACAGTTTACCCGCGCGGTACTGCTGGCGCAGTCGGAAGTTGGCGCATTTTTAAAGGCCAAAGACCATGAACGCGCAGACTTGCTGGAATATCTGACCAATTCACAGATTTTCAGTGAGGTCAGTAAAAAAGCAGCGGAAAAGCATAGTCAGGTTCGACAAAAGCGCCATGAACTGGAAAACTGGCTCGGTCATCTGGAATTACTATCCGAAGACGATATTACTCAGCTGCAACAGCAACATACTGCCTTCAACCAGATACTTGAGCATTTTAACCAGAGTGAAAAATTACTAGAAAATGACCTGAAATGGCATCGGCAGAAACATGCTTTATATACTGAAATTCAGGCCAAAAAAGAAATTTACGATGTACAGCTGGATGCCGATCAGAAGCTGACCGCACAAAAGCAGTTGCTGGTTCATTTGGATGAGTTTCAGGGCATTCGCGAACAGTTTATCCAGCAGAATCAAATGCTCACGCAGCAACAGCAGCTTACGATACAACAACAATCATTCGAACAGCAGCTGCAACAGGTACAACAGCAACGTGATGCTGAATTTACGCAACTTGCTCAGATCCAGCAACAACAGCAGGCCCATGTTCAACATATGCATGCCATGCAGCCGCATCTGGAACAAGGTCTAAAACTGGATCATGAGATGCATCTGGTCGGCAATGACTATAAGAAAAAATCAGCAGATTTATTGGACTATGCACAGCAGTATATCCAACCCTTGCAACAGCAGATTGAACCATCGAAACAGCAACTCGCATCTGCTGCCGAGCAGCAACAGCAACGCCTGACGCAACTTGAACAGCAGGCTGATCTTGCCGTGTTTGATCTGGAACCACAAAGTACACTGCAACGACTGCAAGACTATCAAAAGCTGTATCAACAGATGCAGCAACAGGCGCCGGCAGTACTCTCTCAATCGCGTACTGAACTGGAACATTCCCGGCAGCAGCTGGCTCAACAAATCGAAAGTTTGCAGCAACAATTTGGCAATCAAGCCCAATTGGAACAACAGCTTCAGCAGCAGCAGACTGTACAGCAACAGAGCACGACTCAACTGCTTAAACTGGAAGGCTTGATCCAGCACGTGGCACGTCTAGCGGAACAGGAAGCCGAACAACAGCAACTCAAACAAGACGTAGCGCATGCACAGACAGAATTAACCCAGCTTGAACATACGGAAATTCAACTGCAGCAAATAGTCAGCAACACCGAACAGGAATTTGAACAACTACAAAATATGCTGCAGCAACAGCGCCTGCTGCAAACCCAAAGCGTGCAGGAACTGCGCGCGCAGCTCAAACCTGATGAAGCCTGTATGGTCTGTGGCAGCCAACAGCATCCGTTTGTCCAACATCAAGCATTATTAGACACAGCGCTAAACCAGCTGCAAGATCAACAGCTGCAACAGGCACAACAACAACTGAATCAGCTTAAAGATGATTTAAAAGCAACCCAGATTCAACAATCCAAAATCAAGATGCTCCTTGAGCAAAAACAACAGCGTTTAATCCACATTGAACGGATACTGAATGAACAGCACCAGACATTACAACAAAACTTAAAAGAGTTAGGACTTGAGCCAGCCAATCCTGATCATTCAGCTCAGTTGCTCCATCCCCTGCAAACACAGCTTGGCCAATGGCAACAGCAACACACTCAGGCAAACGAACAGTTCAAAATCCTGCAACAGACTTGGCAAAACTGGCGACAACAGCAACAGCAACTCGACAGCTTACAACTGAGTCTGCAAAAAATGCTGCAACTGGATCAACTGATTGAGCCAATTCTTACAGTACTGCCCGAAGCACAGCAGCTCGCTTGGCACAAGAATGCGCCTGCTGCCTGTACCCAGCTGCACCAACATTTGCAGCAGCGATTACATCTTGTCAATCAAGTCAAAACTGCGGAACAGGAGCTACAAGGTTTCAAGCAGCAACTGAATCAGGCTCAACAGCAACTACAGATGCATGAGCAGCGGCATACGCAAATACAGGCCGAGACCCATTATTTGCTTGAACAAGGCAAAGACTTACGTCAGCAACTCAATCAGCTGACCGAACAACATGCCGGTCAGACCTATAAGCTGGCAGCAGAATGGCGACAGCAACTGGATACCCAGTTAAAAGCGCTTAATAGCCAGCTTCAAGCACAACGCCAGGTATATGAACAGCATGAGCAAGCTTTGCATCAGGCTTTACTTAAACAACAGGCTTTGCTGACCCAAATGCAACAGCTAACTCAACAGCAGGCACAATCTGATCAGGCCATCCGTACATGGCAAAATCTGCATCGACATTTTAATGCGGAACTGATCCAACAATGTCTGACCATTGGTCTGAGTGAACATCAGCAAATCCGGCAGCAATTACAGGCACAACATCAAGCACTGGAAAATGCCAAAATTGCCTGGCAAACGCTGGAAGATCAATACCAGAAGCATCTCCAGCAACAGCCTGAACTTGCTTTTGAGGAAGTGGAAGCACATTTAAATAGTTTGGCACAGGAAAAAACCGAGCAACAAAACAGCTTCAATGAGATTGATACCAAACTGCGTATGAATGCCAATAATCAAAATACCTATGCCAAATATCAGCAACAGATTGAACAGGTCAAAGCCGAAGAATATCGCTGGGGACGTATCTACGATTTAATCGGACATAAGGAAGGTACCAAGTTCCAGAAAATTGCTCAGGAACATCATCTGGATATCTTGGTGGAATACGCCAACCAACAACTGCAACCGCTGGCACCGCGCTATCAGTTGCACCGTATTCCAGACAGCCTGAGTCTGGCGATTATTGATCTGGACATGAACAGCGAAGTACGTCCGGTCTTGTCTTTATCTGGCGGAGAAACCTTTCTGGTTTCTCTGGCCTTGGCACTGGCGATTGCCAATATGGCTTCCGGTTCGATGAAACTGGAATCGCTATTTATTGATGAAGGCTTTGGTACTTTAGATCCAGCCTCATTACATATGGTGATGAATGCACTGGATCATTTACAAAGTCAGGGTCGTAAAGTGGTCTTAATCTCGCATGTGCAGGAAATGCATGAACGGATTCCAGTACAGATTCAGGTCAAGCCAGTCGGTGCTGGCGCCAGTACCATTCAGATTATAGGTTGACAATGATGCACCCTGCCCCAGACAGGCTCTCGCCCTATTTCAGCTTACAGCTCGAGAGCCTACGGGGCATCAGTGCCATTGTTGTACTGTTCACGCATTGCTTTCAGGCCTTTATCGCCCCTTTTGACCTCAGCCTGTATTCATGGGTGCGCCTGCTTGGTCAGGCCGCGGTCATGATTTTCTTTGTTCTGAGTGGTTATCTGATTGGCTATTCGATCCAGCACAATATTCATCAGCATGGTCAGTTCAATCTGCGCCGTTATACCCAACAGCGTTATCGCAGGATTTTGCCACCCTTTCTGTTTGCCATGGCTCTGAGCCTGTTGTTGTATCTGTTGGCACCACTACTCTTTGCCACTCAAAGCCATGCCTTTCAAAACAGTTTTGGCATGATGATCCGGACTGACTATGGTCTCGATTCAGGTGATTTTATTGGCGCTCTGCTGTTTTTGAATGGCTTCATCACGCCTACAGTTTCAGCCAATGCCCCGCTCTGGAGCCTGAGTTATGAAGTCTGGTTCTATGTCTTGGCCGGATTTCTGCCTTTTTTCAAAGATTCAGAAATAGCCAAAATCGGCTTTTTTAGTGTTTTAATCGTTTTATCCATCCTGAATATTCAGTTTTTTATTTATTTTCTGGTCTGGCTGATGGCCTTTGCCTGTTCATTTCGTCATATCCAGCGACATTTTCTAAACCGGTTACAAGTGCTTAAACTGGGGTTATTTGGCTTGGCATTTCTAATCGCCTGCATTGATGCTTACCAGTTTCATATCGTCGATCAAGCCCGACAATATCGCGCTGCAAATTTTACTCTCTTTAATTTCTGTATCGGCCTAGCATTTAGCTGCTGGCTGGTACAACTCCAGCAGCAGCGCAGTCACTACAATCCGGTCTGGGTACAATCCGCTGATTTTTCCTATACCTTGTATGTAACCCATTTCCCTTTGCTGCTGTTTATTCTGGGCTGTGTTCCGGCAACCTTGGCTTATGGTCTGGGCGGCGCTGTTTTAGCCTTGCTCGGCAGTATGGGCAGCCTGATTGTCTTTGCCTGGCTCATGGCAAAATGGCTGGAGCCACAAAGAAAAAAAGCGTTATCGAATAACGCTTAATCATACTTTTTCAAAATAACCCGACAACGCCTGTTAATCCTTTTGAGGACGTGCACCAAATAATGCCGTGCCGACACGCACCATGCTGGAACCGGCAGCAATTGCAGCCTGCATATCGGCCGACATGCCCATACTTAAAGTATCCCAATCTTCAGGATGCGCATGCTGAGCTTTCACCCTATCAAATAAAGCTTTAGCCTCGATGAAAGCTTGAGGATTCCCCGGCGCTGGAATCACCATCAAGCCACGTAAGCGCACATTTGGCAGTTGGCTGATTTGTCTAACTAAATCAGTAACTTCTTCCAGTTGGCAACCATCTTTCGTATCCTGAGCATCAATATTGACCTGAAGACAGATATTCAGCGCGAGCTGATCTTCTCTACGCTGATTGGATAAACGCTCGGCAATAATCAGACGATCCACCCCATGCACCCAGGCAAAATTTTCTGCCAGATGTTTGGTCTTGTTACGCTGTACATGGCCAATAAAATGCCATTCAATTTCCAAGTCTTTTAGAGCCGTAATTTTTTCCAGCGCTTCCTGCAAATAGTTTTCGCCAAAGGCACGTTGTCCCGCCTGATACATATCAGCCAGTACTGCACTCGGCTGGGTCTTGGAAACGGCCAGCAGTTGCACCGAATCTGGCTCACGACCGGCCTGAGCACAGGCTGTTTCAATTTGCGCTAAAACCTGATTTCGTGACTGTTGCAACATATTCATTGATGGGGTTCTCATTTCATTCATCTTTTTTTCCCTTGCCCATAAACTAAGGGTTGGTTAAGCTGTGGGAAAGCCTTATTATTCTATCAAAATAATTAACATTTTAATGAACTCGGGGACCTTATGGATATCACAGAATTGTTGGCGTTTTCTGCTAAAAATGGTGCGTCGGATTTACACTTGTCTGCAGGCTTACCGCCAATGATTCGTGTCGATGGGGAAGTTCGTCGCATCAACCTGCCAGCATTAGAACATAAAGAAGTACATAAACTTGTTTATGACATCATGAACGATAAACAGCGCCGTGATTTTGAAGAAAATCTGGAAACTGACTTTTCTTTTGAAGTACCCGGTGTGGCCCGTTTCCGTGTCAACGCATTTAACCAGAACCGTGGTGCCGGTGCAGTATTCCGTACCATTCCATCCAAAGTTCTGACCCTAGAAGATCTGGGCATGGGACAGATTTTTAAAGACATCTGTGAATATCCGCGTGGTCTGGTACTGGTTACAGGGCCAACCGGTTCGGGTAAATCAACCACCTTGGCGGCGATGCTGGATTATATTAACGACAACCGTTATGACCATATTCTGACCGTCGAAGATCCAATCGAATTTGTGCATCAATCCAAGAAATGCCTGATCAACCAGCGTGAAGTGCATCGTGATACGCATGGCTTTAATGAAGCCCTGCGTTCGGCACTGCGTGAAGACCCTGATATTATTCTGGTCGGTGAGATGCGTGACCTTGAAACCATCCGTCTGGCCTTAACTGCGGCAGAAACTGGTCACCTGGTGTTTGGCACCCTGCATACCACCTCTGCGGCCAAAACCATTGACCGTGTGATTGACGTATTCCCTGCCGAAGAAAAAGATATGGTTCGTGCCATGTTATCGGAATCATTGCAGGCTGTGGTTTCACAGGCCCTATTAAAGAAAAATGGCGGCGGACGTGTTGCAGCGCATGAAATCATGATTGGTATTCCTGCAATCCGTAACCTGATTCGTGAAAATAAAGTCGCACAAATGTATTCTGCGATTCAGACCGGTGCCAACTATGGCATGACCACACTGGATCAGACTCTGAAAACGCTGGTATCTAAAGGTCTCATCAGCCCGCAAGTGGCACGTACTGCAGCCAAACAGCCAGAAGCATTCTTATAAGAAAAATTAATTGTATTGGGGTTTTTATACATGGATTTTAACGGCTTACTCGATTATATGGTGGAGAAAAAAGCATCGGATCTGTTCATTACAGCCGATGTCGAACCGTCCATCAAGATTAACGGGCAGATTTTACCGATTGGTTCGATAAAATTACCCGGCGCGGCAGTAGGACAACTGCTCCATTCCATCATGAGCGACAAGCAGCGTAAAGAATTTGCAGACACGCGTGAATGTAACTTCGCCATCAGCACACCGGACAAAAGTGCCCGCTTCCGTGTCAGTGCCTTTCAGCAGCGTGATCAGCCGGGTATGGTGTTGCGTCGGATTGAAACCGTGATTCCGACCATGGATGAACTCAAATTACCGCCGATTCTAAAAGAACTGGCGATGACCAAACGCGGCATCATTATTTTTGTCGGGGCAACCGGTACCGGTAAATCAACCTCGCTGGCCTCGCTGGTCGGTTATCGCAATGAAAATTCCAAAGGTCATATCATTACCATTGAAGATCCGATCGAATTCGTTCACCAGCATAAAGGCTGTATCATCACCCAGCGTGAAGTCGGGATTGATACCGATTCCTTTGAAATTGCCCTGAAAAACACCTTACGTCAGGCGCCGGACGTGATTCTGATTGGTGAGATTCGTTCGCGTGAAACCATGGATTATGCGATTGCCTTTGCCGAAACCGGCCATCTGGTCTTTGCGACCCTGCATGCCAACAACGCCAACCAGGCCATTGACCGGATCATTCATTTCTTTGAAGCAGACCGGCATAACCAGCTGTTCATGGATTTGTCGCTGAACATGAAAGCCATTGTGGCACAGCAACTGATCCCAACCATCGATGGCAATGGTCGTCGTGCCGCGATTGAGATTCTGATTAACTCCCCCCTGATTGCTGACCTGATCCGTAAAGGTGATGTGCATGAGATCAAGGACCTGATGAAGCGTTCCCGTGAACTGGGCATGCAAACCTTCGATCAGGCACTGTATGACCTGTATAAGGCCAAGCAGATCAGCTATAAAGATGCGCTGAAACATGCGGATTCACCCAATGACTTACGTCTGCAAATCAAACTGGCAGAAGAAGGCGGCAGTCATTTATTACGTGCACATTCCAATATCACCTTTGATGGCCAGTCCTGATCAGATTGAGCACATAAAAAAACAGGCTTCAAGAAGCCTGTTTTTTTGTTTCAACCGGAGTGCAAATTATTTTTTACGAAACACTTCCTGACAGGCCGGCGCATCGCAGTAGCCATACAGATTCAGAGAGTGACCGGTTAATTCAAAACCAAATTTTTCAGCAACATCATGCTGCTCTTTTTCAATCGTATCATTGATGAATTCAACGACTTTGCTGCAATTCAAACAGACCAGGTGATCGTGGTGATCTTCCTGCATGATCTCGAAAACGGAATGATTGTTTTCAAAATTATGACGCTCAATAATACCCGCGGCTTCAAACTGTGTTAACACACGATACACAGTTGCTAAACCTACATCTTCACCCTGATCGAGTAAAGTCTTGTAAATATCTTCCGCACTTAAATGATGTTGTCTTGAATTTTCTAGTAATTCTAATATTTTAATTCGTGGAAGGGTAACTTTCAGTCCAGCTTTTCGTAAATCTTGGTTTGAAATAGTCATGTAAAAAGGTCTCTCAACAAAATCAAAGTTGGAATATGCAACAAACTTTAGATGCAGTATGATCTATCCTTGGATCAAATGCATCATAATTAATTTGGGATAGTTTAGCAAAATGCAAAAAATCATGTTGACGTTATTCGTCACTTCCTTGCTCGTCGGCTGTTCGACATTAGGTGTTTATAAAGTAGATATTCCACAAGGAACCCCTTTAACCCAAGCTCAAGCCGCTAAAATTCAAGTGGGAATGAGTCATCAACAGGTGCGTTTCTTACTGGGCAGTCCAACGGTAAGCGATCCGCTGAATCCTTTACGCTGGGACTACATCTATAACTATACCCCAGGAACCTACGCTAAAAAAGCCAAGATCCCGGCAGCCCAAGGCCAGCATTTGAAAATTTACTTTAACCAGTCTGGTATCGTGGAACGTGTTGAAGGTCTGGAAACCATTCCAGAATCTCAACCCGGCTTACCAGGTTCAAAAGAAGCAATTTTAAATGCGCCTCCACTATAGTCGCTTTCTCATGAAAAAGCCCCTGAATCATCAGGGGCTTTTTTGATTAAGTCGATTGATTGAGCAGATCATTGAAACTAATGCTCATTCAAGCCGCTTTCTATTCGGAAGATGGTTTCAGCTTTCTTAAAAGATTGCCTCTGGCATAACGACCCACCGGATTTTTCTCGGCACGTTTACGTCGGATATCTTTAGGATTGATAGTCAGTGCTCGGTAAATTTCGACTCGATCACCTGCTGCAAGTGGCTGCTGATGATCTTGCAAGCGTACACCAAAGATGCCCAAAGACAAGGGTTCAGGTAGGGTAACCTGCTCTGCTATGCCACTTTGCTGGATGGCATCCAATGCTGTCATGCCGGGCTGAAATGGCACAGCCAGATGAAACTGTTGCTCCGGAGTCGCATAGGCCACCCAGATCAGTGCATTATTCATCAGAACAGTTGTCCTAGAACAGCGACCATCGCCACGATAATCGAAACAGGCAATACCACACGGACAGCAATACGCCACAGGTTATAGAACCCTTCAGAGCTAAAATTCATTGATTTACGTAAATGGCTGATCTTCATGATCCAGCCCGCAAAGAGCGCGTAAATCAAACAAATCAATAAGCCCCAAAGCAGTAAGACTACGTTGAACATTGGTGTCACATTTGGAATGGCCCAGATCAGGGTGACGACAGCCATAATCGCCCATTGAATCGCAGGGTGAAGCTGACGTTGCTGTAACTGCTCTCGTGCCATCTGCAGGATGAATGCAGCAGTCGCTACAATCGCGGCCACCAACGTAAATGCAGGGATTTGTGCTTGTACAGCAAAGAAGGCAAATACAATCACAGCAAGCAATTGTGCGATCCAGATCGGCAAGACCGTCTTGCTGGCGACATCCTGCTGTTGTACAGCACTCAGGCTAGACTGCCAGTACAAGCCCATGCCTAGGCCACTTGCAACCAGTGCCAATACGGTGGCATTGCCCCATTCCGAGAATTCAACTGGCGTGACTTGCCATGCAGGTAGCGCAGTTCCCATCACATTTGCCAAGATCAGAGATGCCAGTACGCCAATCGCCGTAATGACTAACAAAATTTGACGCGGCAGCAGTGACAAGACCAGAGCGGCAATTACCAGACCTATAAACAAAAGATTCGGTGCAAGATCAAGAGCAGCAAGCGCCAGAACATTGCTGGCATTGTTCAGCATGGCACCGGCCAGAAAAGGAATAAAGATCACACTGAGCCAGCCGACTATACGCCATTTTTGTGAGGCATCTGCTTCACGGGTCAGCGTTGACAGTGCCTGTAATGCCGTTGTTTTAGAGCGCTTGGCCAAAGCAATTTCCAAGTAGCAGATGGGAAGCGCCAGAATCAGCATAGTGGCTAACCAGAGCATCCAGAAATCCAGCTGACGATCAATCTGTATACCCGTTATCGGTGCGAGCGTCGCGATGATAATAAACGATAAACAGAAAGCCATCAGCGGTGATAACCATTTTGACATAGCATTGTCCTGCATGATGCATTCCTATAAAAATCTAGCGCTATTTTGCCTTGTGAAGCGGTGAAAATCAAAAACAAAAAGCAAACCACCATGACAGTGATTTGCTGCGCAAAATTTATTATTAAATTGTAATTCTTGTTATCTCGTTACGTCTTTTATTATGAGAAGAAACGAGCGAACCAGTTTTTACCTTTTTTCTGTTCTTTTTCTTTGATAATGCCCATCATATTTTCTTTCACTGCGCCGACATAATCAGCGTCATCGTGCTGAATATGGTTGATTAACCATTTAGATAATACTTCATGCAGTTCTGATTCAATCGACTGCCCCAGTTCAAAACGATCACGATAAGACTCGATTTTCTTGATAAACAGGTCATGTACACGTTTATGTGGAACTCGGTATTTATAACCCGCTTCCTCCTGAAGAGATTCTTCAAAAGTAAAATGCGACTGGGTATAATCGATAATATTTTCGAGGATCTGTTTAATACGGGCACGGTCGGTATTTACATTGATCTCATCAATTTCATTGATATAATCGAGAATTCGTTTGTGCTGATCGTCAATCACATCGATACCAGTATTATAGTCTGGAACCCATTTCATTTTCATTACGACCACCTATAAATATTAAGGACTTATCACATAAAAATCATCATATAACGTATTGATTTGAATAAAAATGAAGTAAATTAGTCGGCTTTCGGCTTAATTTAAGAGAAACCTTGCAATTAACTGTTTTCATTAGGAATATATTTTAAACCCGAGTATAAGAATCAGATATTTTTTAATCAATCTACTATTTCTAATAATATGGTTTCTCTTTAATTTAAATAAAAAAGATATTAAAAAATAGGAATTAAATCCCATCTTTAAAATAAAAAAATCTATTTTTAATATAAATCTGCTTTGGTCACACGTTTTAAGGACGGATCTAGACGTTCCCGTTCCAACCGATCTACCCGAGTCAGTTGCGAACGGAACTTGGCACCCTCTTTAAACAGAATCATTTCACCCGGCTGAAAAGCGGTCCATTCCTCATTTTGTGTCAATGGCTCGGTGGTAATAACCGCAACCCTGTCCTTCGGCGTAGTGACCTGACTAAAGTCCACCTCGACATCAATATCAATCAGCTGTGCCGGTCTAAATGGGTATTCACGCACCAGCCAGTGCAATTTGGTAATGGCATAGCTAAACAGCGCCTGCCCATTGGAAAGGCAGAAATTAAAAGTGCCGTGCTCTGCAATCGCAGGTGAAACCTCAGCAAGCAGTTCAAAGACCTGATCCAGACTCGGTTCATCATAACCAAAGCGTTTGACCAGCTGATCGAGCAAATAGCAAAAAGCGCGCTCACTATCAGTATTGCCGACTGGGGTAAAACGGCCACTCAGCACTGGAAAATACTCATGCAAATCGCCATTATGGGCAAAAATCCACTGCCGGCCCCACAGTTCGCGGCTAAATGGATGCGAATTTTCCAGATTGATTTTGCCTTGGGTGGCTTTACGGATATGCGCAATCACATTACGGGATTTGATCGGATAGTTACGCACCAGCTCGGCAATCGGAGATTCAACCGCAGACTGGTTATCGACAAATAGGCGACAGGCTTTATCCTCAAAAAAAGCAATCCCAAAACCGTCGGCATGATCCGAGGTAATTCCGGCCCGCTGGGAAAACCCACGAAATGAAAAAGTAATATCCGTCGGGGTGGCACAATTCATTCCAAGCAGTTGGCACATGGTCTGGTTTCAGCTTTCTATTTTCTTAGATGCTTATTGTGCATGACTACCCGAGTCATTTCAAATAGCTATCAGTTATAAATAGAGATAAAAAAGAGCCTCAATTGAGGCTCTTTTCCGCAAAAAAACAACTTATGGACGAGGTGGATGGGCACGGTTGGTAATCAGTGTACCAACGCCATGATCGGTAAAAATTTCCAATAAGCTGGCATGTGGCACACGACCATCTACAATATGCGCGCTCACTACGCCACCTTTGACCGCATCCAGTGCACAGCCGACTTTAGGAATCATGCCACCATAGATCACACCTGTTTCAATCAGACGGTCAACTTCCTGAGTGCTTAAACCCGTCAGCAGGTTTTTATTTTCATCCAGAACACCTGTAATATTGGTCAGCAGAATCAGCTTCTCTGCACCTAGGGCTTCTGCGACTTTACCTGCCACCAAGTCTGCATTGATGTTATAGGTATTGCCTTCTTCATCCACACCCAGCGGTGCAATCACGGGAATGAAATCGCTGTTGGTGAACATTTCCAGCACATCGGTTTTTACGCCAACGACTTCACCGACCAGACCCAAATCAATTTGCTGAACCGAACCATCTTCAGCCACTTTTTCCATCAGCAGTTTTTGTGCACGAATCAGGTTGCCGTCTTTACCGGTCAAGCCAATGGCACGACCACCATGCTGGTTGATCAGGTTCACAATCGATTTATTGACACTACCGCCAAGTACCATTTCCACGACTTCCATCGTGGCAGGATCAGTCACGCGCATCCCGTCGATACGGTCTGATTCACGGCCCAACTGTTTCAGCATGGAATCGACTTGTGGCCCCCCACCATGCACCACAATCGGATTAATACCAACCGTTTTTAATAATACGATATCACGTGCAAATGAACTTTCCAGCTCAGGATCGGTCATCGCATTACCGCCGTATTTTACTACCAGGGTTTTACCCGCAAAGCGTTGAATATACGGCAAAGCTTCTGTCAAAATCTGTGCTTTGTCGATGCCTGTTTGTTGATTTGGCATTCGCCTCTCCTTATTGAGCATCTAAAATATCTTGAGCGATCTGTGGATAACGTTCACGCAACATGGCTACAAACAGCTGACGAATTTCATTCAGGCCCTGAGCATCATTGGCATCAAAGCGCACTGTGAAATACTCACCTGTATTGGATGCTCGAATGATGCCAAAACCATCCTCAAAATCAAGACGTATCCCATCAATTTTACTGATTTGCGCAAGAATTCTTTCAGATTGCTGTTCAACAAAGTCTAAAAGTTCAACCGGATGCACATGATGCGTTGCAATATAAAGATCTTCGGTCCCATGCCGTTTCGGATAAGCCGCTAAAGCTTGTGCAAGACTTTGACCAGTTTGATCCAGATATTCCATGACTCTGAGCGCTGCATAGAGTCCATCATCATAGCCCCAGCCACGGCCATCATTAAAGACATAATGCCCGGCATATTCTCCACCAAAAATCGCCTGCTGCTGAGATTGTGCCAGATAAGTTCTCAGAAATGAGCTTCCGGTACGAATCATCACCGGCTCACCGCCCAAACGTTGCACGGTGTCTCGCACCAGGGTTGAACATTTGACATCATAAACAAACTTGCGTGGTGCTGAGTCAGTGAGGCAAATTTCGGCAAACAGGCACAGTAACTGATCCGCCGTGATAATCTGGCCCTGTGCATCAATCAAGACCACGCGATCGCCATCGCCATCCAGGGCAATGCCCAGATCAGCCTGCTGTTGCATGATGCTTTGGCGTAAAGTCTCCAGATGTTTGTCTTGCGAAGGATCTGGTGCATGGTCTGGAAAATGCCCATTGGCATCACAACGCAAAGCCATCACCGCACAACCCATTTTTTGAAGCACCAGATTGGCACAGCGCCCGGCTGAACCATTCAGACCATCCAGAACCACTTTAAATGAGCGCTTCAACTGGATATCTTTTAATATACCATGCTGATATTTTAGACAAAATTCTGGAATAACTTGATGAGTCTGTTCGTCTAGGCAAAGCTGCTGATTGCTATAATGTGGTTTGGCCAGATGAGCCACCTGCTGGATCATCTCTGGGCAAGGCGGCTCACCAGAGACAATCCATTTAATACCATTATCTTCTTTGGGATTGTGACTGGCCGTGACCATGATGCCATTGCCATCAAATTGCCGTGCGGTGAAATACAGCATCGGACTGGAACAACAACCGACAATGGTGGCTTCAATCGAATAAACTTGAAAAATACGGCGAATGGTTTCTGCAAAAGCCGGACTGCTAAGCCGTGCATCATAGCCAATTGCGACACGTGTCTGTCGCGCAGCCTGATATTGCTGTGCTAAACCGTGAGCAATTGCATCGATAATCCCAGCACCCAGTACACTGACTTTACCGCGTATGTCATAGGCTCGAAAAATGTGCATAGGGAATAGATGATTCATAGATCCCATAAAACTGTTCTTTTCACTAAATATAAGGAGGTATAAAATGACTTATTTCATCATCATGACTTTAAACATTTGTTTTTGTTTTAAGACCCGCTACTTTTAAACCATTTCAATGTAACAATCAATTATAAAAATATTACCGTTAACTGAATAATCAGAAAATTTCTGTGATGAAATAGTCCTTATTTAATTATATTTATTTTTAATTTCCCCGGCTAAAATTAAAATAAAGATATAAATTTCAATTTTGAATAACTCTATTTATATAGAAAATAAATTTTTATTTTTAACTCCATTTTAAGCGTCACATTATGTTTAGGATTTACTTTGTTGTATTTAAGAAATGACCTACATCCATTCATTGTTTGCAGGTCATCTTCTCTTTAGTTTTTACCGGTATGGCCAAAGCCACCAGCACCACGCTCAGTGGCTTCAAATTCACTGACCAGATCAAATTCAGCTTGTACTACCGGTACCAGCACATATTGCGCCAAACGTTCACCCGGCTCCAGACTGAAAGCAGTCTGACTCCGGTTCCAGACCGATACCATCAATTCACCCTGATAATCTGAATCGATAAGACCTACCAGATTACCCAGCACAATCCCGTGCTTATGACCTAAACCTGAACGTGGCAAGATCAGACCTGCAAAAGCAGGATCTTCGATATAAATCGCCAAGCCTGTTTTCACTAAAACGGTTTGACCCGGTTCAATCACTGTCGTTTCATGGACGCAGGCACGCAAGTCCAATCCTGCTGAACCTGTGGTGGCATAAGTCGGTAATGGCCATTCCTGACCGAGACGCGAGTCAAGGACTTTCACCTGAACTTTCATGTGTTCATTCCTGTTGTTGCATTTAAAATATGTATAAGCGTTGAAGTTTATCGTTTGATAAGATTGCGCAAATTATCCAGATAATGCTGCGCCTGTAATTTCGGATCGATATTACCCGCCAGCTTTTTCTTGCGACCTAACCATTCCAGTTCATCTTCCGGTAATTCATCCAGAAAACGGCTTGGAGTCATTTGCTTCATCTGTCCGCCGGCCTTGCGCTGTTCGGCCAAGGTAATGGTCAGCCCCTGACGTGCACGGGTAATCCCGACATACATCAGGCGACGTTCCTCTTCAACCGTCTCTGCAGCAATCGAGTTTTTATGCGGCAGAATTTCTTCTTCCAGCCCAATCAGATAGACATATGGGAACTCAAGCCCTTTAGAAGCATGTAAGGTTAACAAGTTGACTTTGTCAGTATCTTCTTCTTCCTGTTGCTGCTCCAGCATATCCAGCAGCACCATTTTACGAATCACGCTTTCAATATTTTTTTCATCGACATCTTCAGCGCGGTTAATCAGGCTTTGGATGCTGCTGTAAAGCACTTCAATATTGTCGAGCTTGGTTTTTTCCTGTGCCGGCGTGGCTGCAGTTTCCTTGATGTAATCGATATAACCTGCTTCAATCATCATCTGACGGATGATCGGTACCGGTTCATCATCATCAAGTAAATTGCGGGTAAAGCCCTCAATGAAGTCGGCAAACTCTGCCAACTGTGTGGTGGCCTTTTTCGGAATCGCCATGGTCAAACGCTGATCCGCTGCCGCAGCCAGCAGTGACAGGTTATTTTCCTGAGCAAAGAGACCCAGTTTTTCCAGTGTCACCGGCCCAATGGCACGTTTTGGCGTATTGATAATCCGTAGGAAAGCGCTGTCATCTTCAGGGTTAATGATCAGGCGTAAATAACTCATCATGTCCTTGATTTCGGCACGCGCGAAAAAAGATTGACCGCCAGACAATTTATACGGAATCTGCATCTGACGGAGATGGGTTTCTAAAATACGCGCCTGAAAATTGCCGCGATATAATACCGCATAATCTTTCCAGCTTTTCCCATTCATCAATTTATGCGTGATCAGGTCTTTGACCACGCGTTCTGCTTCATCATCATCATTACGGCAAGTAATCACCCGGATCACTTCACCATGGCCTTTGTCTGACCAGAGTTTTTTATCAAAAATATGCGGGTTATTGCCAATCACGGTGTTGGCTGCTTTAAGAATACGACTGGTCGAACGATAGTTCTGTTCCAGTTTAATCACTTTTAAATTCGGGAAATCTTGTTGCAGCAAGGCCATATTTTCCGGTTTGGCGCCACGCCAAGCATAGATGGACTGGTCATCGTCGCCTACGGCGGTGAACTGCCCCATTACGCCAACCAGCAATTTCACCAGAATATACTGTGCAGTGTTGGTGTCCTGATATTCATCGACCAGCAAATAACGCACCCGGTTTTGCCATTTATCCCGTACTTCGGCATTTTCCTGTAGCAGACGTGTCGGCATCACGATCAGGTCATCAAAATCTACGGCATTATAGGCACGCAGATTACGTTCATAAAGCTGATATAAATGCGCAAACTGGACATCTTCGGCAGTTTCACAAGTGGTATGCGCCTGCTCGGGTGGAATCAGATCATTTTTCCAGTCCGAGATCATTTTCATGGCTTTGGCAATCAGTTCTTTGCTTTCTGCACCGGATAAATTGTCACGATGCATCAAATCCATCAGAATACGTTTGCAGTCGTCAGCATCCAGAATCGAAAAATTATTTTTAAGGGGGGTATGTTTCAGCTCCAGACGCAGCATATTCAGGCCAAAGGTATGGAAAGTCGAAACTGAAACGCCTTTACTTTCTTCACGGGTTAACAATTTGCTGACACGCTCTTTCATCTCACGTGCCGCTTTGTTGGTAAAGGTCATTGCAGTAATACGATGCGCAGGAATCCCGCAATGCTTGACAAGATATGCGATTTTTCGCGTGATCACTGAAGTCTTGCCTGAACCCGCTCCTGCAAGTACTAACAAGGGTCCTTGAGTGTATTTCATGGCTTCAAGTTGCTTGTCATTTAACTGACTGGCGAGTGACATATGGCTTCCTCTTCTAGATTCGGCTCCGATTATAGTCATCTCTGCCTCAGTTGCCTAATTTAAAATACGATTAATCAGGTCAATGTCCAGATATAAAAAAACCACCCGAAGGTGGTTTTTTTATATGCGTTTAAAGATTATTGAACAGCATATACCGCGATTTCTACACGACGGTTTTGTTCTTTACCCGCCGCAGTTGTATTGTCTGCGATCGGGTTGGCTGAACCTAAACCTTGAGCATTAATACGTGTACGTGAAACACCTTGACCTGATAAATAAGTTGCTACAGAGTTAGCACGTGCTTGAGACAACGGGATGTTGATTGAGTCATTACCGGTACTGTCTGTATAGCCAGTGACCAAAATACCGCTCTGGTTATCTTCGGTTAATACTTGAGCCACTTTATTCAAAGTGCCATAGAAGTTTGGTTTGATGTTCGATTTGTTGGTATCAAATGTAATGCTACCTGGCATTACAAGGTTAATCGAACCATCTGCATTACGGTTAACATCTACGCCAGTTCCGGCTGTTGCTTGACGTAATTTTTTCTCTTTGTTATCAAGATAAACACCTGCTGCACCACCAACAACAGCACCAATCGCTGCTGCACGGTTGTTTTGACGGCTGGTATTCGCATTACTCTTAGAAACACCGTAACCTGCTGCAGCACCAATTAAAGTACCTAAAGCAGCTTTATCATATTCCACACCACCGAGGTTATTACCAGTTGATTGACAACCTGTAAGTGCTACGGCCCCTGCTACAGCTGCTGAAATTACTAGTGCACGCATCGCATGACTCCTTATTGTATGCTTTGTTGTATAAGCGAAATAATGATTTAAATTGAACGGGATAACCATTGAATTTTTGTTAATAATAAATCGTTTCGCAATATTTTGTAATGTTTATATGTAACTAAAACAATGGACTTCATCACAATATCTTCATAGTTAGGCCTTTAGGCTTTTTTATTTGCCTCACTCTCATTATATTATTCAAAATATGAAAAAATTTAAGCGACTAATCTCTGGGGACTGTTTTGATATGTCATCGAATAGCAATAAACAAGCAACTTTAAAAAAACTTACACGTGGCTTGGCTGTCACCTCAGTGATGACAGGCAGTACTTTTTTTCATGGCCCTCCGGTTCTGGCGCTGGGTTTTACCAAGTTTTTTAAAAAATCTGCAAAAGTTGATGAAACCAATATCAAGATTACCAACAGCTGGTTAGGCGTCAATAACTGGCTGATTGACAATGTGCTCAACAATACCGAATGGCAAATAACAGTAGATGAATCACTTGATTTAAATATGCAGGGCCGTTATTTAATGACCTGTAATCATCAAAGCTGGGTCGATACCACCGTCAATCAGTACTTCGGCTTGACCCGTATGCCGCTGACGCGTTTTTTTACAAAATGGGAACTTATTTTTATTCCTTTTGTCGGTCAAGCCTTTAAAATCTTAGGTTTTCCGATGATGAAACGGCATAGCAAGGAACAGATTGCTAAAAATCCTGCGCTAAAATACCGCGATATGGAAGAAGCACGTAAATCCTGTGAGCAGCTGATCAGTCAGCCCTTTACCCTGTTAAATTATCTGGAAGGCACCCGCTTCACCCAAGACAAACATGATCAGCAGCAGTCTCCTTACAAATACTTACTTAAACCTAAGGCCGGTGGTCTGGCCTTGGCGCTGAGTATTCTCGGCGATAAAATTGATGCGCTGGTCGATATGACCATCGTTTATCCGGACGGTATTCCGGGTTATGGTGAATTTTGGTTAGGTGAAGTGCCACGAATTGCGGTAAATTTAAGAAAAATTGAGATTCCTGACTGGGTACTCGGCGGCAATTATGAAGATGATGCTGAATACCGTGCACGTTTCCAGAAATGGATTGATCAAATCTGGACTGAAAAAGATCAACTAATAGCGCAAATGCAGCAGAACTTCGACCAAAGCGCTGTCTGATTTTTTGCCTGAGTAACTATGAAGAACGACAACCCCGACATCACCTCTAGCTCATTTAAGTTTATTCGTAAAGGCACCTGGGGCTGGAAAGTTGCGCTGATTTACGACATTTTTATGATGGTCTTAATCATCATTAATCTATTTTGTCTCAGTGCCAACGCCATTTTAATGAGCGATTTTGGTCAATGGTTGTTTGACTTCATTCGTTTGCCGGAAATTTTGCAGTTTTATAAAAGTGATTTACGCCCTTGGGTCGTTATTACTGAGGGCTGGTTTACCACCTTCCTGATCTGTGAATTACTGGCACGTTGGGGCATTGCCATTGTTCAGCGCCATCATCGGCGCTGGTGGTTTTTTCCATTTGTACATTGGTATGAAATTCTCTCCATTATTCCACAACTGCGCTTCCTGCGCCTGTTACGTGCGGTCGCGATTGGCTATAACTTGCATAGTCACGGTTATAAAGTCATTCCCGAGCGCTGGTATCGTCAAGGCAATTTTTATTACAACATGCTGATGGAAGAGCTTTCCAGCCGTGTGGTGCTGACTGTACTGGACGGTATTAAGCGTGAACTCAGCACCAGTACATCACATAAAAAATTGATTGATGATTTGGTAGAACATCATCGTAAATTACTGGCAGTTGCCTTGGCAGACATCTTGCAGGAATCTTTGGGTAAAGAGTTGCAGGCACAACGTTCCATGATTGCTAAAAATGTCGGGCAAGTGGTCAATCAAGCCATTGAAGACACCCCGGAACTGACCCAGTTATTGCGATTAATTCCACTTGTCGGTAGCCGGATTGAACAGCAAATTCAAAGTATTGGCCAACGTCTAGGGGAAAATATCACCCAAGGTCTGATTGATCCCTTTACTCATACCGGCCAAAAAGAAAATCCGACTTTTACCCTAATTTCAGATAAAATCAGCCAGATTCAGATTGAACATAATCCACATATTGATAAGTTGGTCGAATCGGCTGTTTTTGAAACACTTGAAGCGATCCAAAAACAGGTGAAAGTCAAACAGTGGCAACAGATTTTAGAAGAACATGAGCAAAATCAGCGCTCAATAGATAGATAACATTTAAAGTGCAGAACCAGATAAAATCATCCGGTTCTGTTGGCATAAAAAAATAACTGAGATCGCTAGAGAATTACGCCAATTTGTTCTAGGATTTGCACTATTTACAACATTGCTTCGACATAAAACCAGCAAGTCAGAAGTATTTAAGGAAGAATTATGGCTGATATACGGATAAAAGGCAGAATGGTCAATGCAATACGCATTAGCTTAGATACCAATGATCATGATGCCATCCGCCAGCAACTTAGCCCAAAATTACAAGCTGCATTCCCATCTGGCACTTTGGCCGTCATTGAAAGTTCAGTTGAACAGGAACTGATTGCCCTGATTCAGCTGTTAATCGACTTAGATGTACAGCCAATGGCCGTGACTGAGGGTTTACTGGGTGATCAGGCGCGTTCCATTCAGTTCCCGGTTCTGCCACCCGATCGCCAGTTAGAAGAAGTGAAAGCCACGAAAGAACAGGTGGTAGAAGTTAAGCCAGAAGCAGCGACAAGTGATGATCAGGCAGCTGCTGCCCCGATCGTTGCGCATGTGACCTCATATCATGATGAAATTCTGCGGACGGGCCAATGTATTGTGCAGCATAATGGCGACATTATTATCAATGCCGGCATCAACAGTGGTTCAGAACTGATTGCTTCAGGCAATATCCATGTGTATGGCAGCGCACGTGGTCGTGTCATTGCAGGTGTCGGGGGGAATACGGCAGCCCGTATTTTCTGTCACAGCCTTGAAGCAGAACTGATCTCGATTGCGGGAACCTATTGCGTAGCGGATGATATTCCCCCGCATGTCGTTAAGAAATCAGTGCATATTTACTTGAATGATCAACAAGAGCTTGTATTTGAAGCTCTACAATTTTAATGTATAAATAAATACCAAAAACCCCATTTTAAACAGGGGATTTGAACCATAACAGGAGTGGATTCGGTGGCGAAAATTGTTGTCGTAACGTCAGGCAAAGGTGGTGTAGGTAAAACTACAACAAGTGCATCTTTTGCAACAGGTTTAGCCCTACGCGGTCACAAAACTGT
Source organism: Acinetobacter sp. YH12156 (assembly GCF_013418235.1). Lineage (NCBI taxonomy): Bacteria > Pseudomonadati > Pseudomonadota > Gammaproteobacteria > Moraxellales > Moraxellaceae > Acinetobacter > Acinetobacter sp. YH12156. The sequence goes on along the minus strand of NZ_VPCL01000004.1, from coordinate 104,406 downwards.
TGTGATCGATTTCGATGTAGGTTTACGTAACCTTGATTTGATTATGGGCTGTGAACGCCGTGTAGTTTATGATTTTGTGAATGTTTTAAATAACGAAGCACGATTACAGCAAGCACTGATTCGCGATAAAGATATTGAAAATTTATATATTTTGCCTGCATCACAAACACGTGATAAAGATGCCTTAACAGATGAAGGTGTTGCTCGTGTAATGGATGAACTTTCGCAGGAATTTGATTACATTATCTGTGATTCACCTGCCGGTATTGAACGTGGTGCTATTTTGGCCATGTACCATGCTGATGAAGCCATCATTGTCACCAATCCTGAGATTTCATCAGTACGTGACTCTGACCGTATCATTGGCATGCTTGACAGTAAAACTAAAAAAGTAGAACAAAACGAAGGTCGCATTCGTAAGCATCTGTGTATTACCCGTTTCAACCCGGAACGTGCCGATAAACAGGAAATGCTGACGATTGACGATATTTCTAAAGATATTTTACGTGTACCGACCTTGGGCGTTATTCCTGAGTGTCCAAGTGTTTTACAGGCATCGAACGAAGGTAAGCCGGTGATTCTTTTTACTGAGGCTGCAGCAGGTCAGGCTTATGATGACCTCGTGGCACGTTTCCTTGGCGAAGAACGTCCTTACCGTCATATCGAGGTAAAACCTAAGGGCTGGTTAGCACGACTATTTGGAGCGTAGACATGGCAGGATTCTGGAGTAAACTTTTTAGTGGCGAGGATAAACCATCAAGCGCACGGACTGCTAAAGACCGTTTGAAGGTTATCGTTGCTTCCGAACAAGGCTTGGGTCGTCGCTTGAGCCAGGACAAAATTGATCAGATGAAGACAGAAATCATGCAAGTGGTCAATCGCTATGTACGTGGTGTCGATGAGCAGCATATTCAAATGTCAGTACGTTCTGAAGCCAATATTGAAATGCTTGAGATGAATATCAATTTACCTGAAGAACGATAATCTGATTTTTGATTGGTCAAGCAAATTGATTCAAGGCAAAATATGAGGCCGGATTAGTAAAGCACGGCTTTACCCGGCCGCAAGACGAGAAGCTAGGCTTCGAGTGGGCTGGTCGTAAATACTGCTTTACCCAGCCGCAAGACGAGAAGCTAAGCTTCGAGTGGGCTGGTCGTAAATACTGCTTTACCCGGCCGCAAGACGAGAAGCTATGCTTCGAGTGGGCTGGTCGTAAATACTGCTTTACCCGGCCGCAAGTCGAGAAGCTAGGCTTTGAGTGGACTGGATCAGTAAATTAAAGCACGGCTTTTAAGGATTTACTCAATCCCAAGACTAGAAACAATGTTTCTAGTAGACAGAGTCAGCTCAAAAGACACTGTCTCTTGCTCATACAAATTTTGCCTTTTTTCATGCCGAAAAAACTACATTAGATTAAGGAAATTGCGATGGCATTATCTCAACCAGCGACCTTTAACGAAGAATGGTCAGATGAGCGTGTATTTGCCTACCTGAATCAGCTTCCTCCTGCAGGTGTAAATGCTGACTTTCACGTGCTTTATCATGCTTTCAAGCATATGCGTCCATTTGATTATGAACGCCTGTTGACGAAATTTGTCGCTGATGGCCGTGATGTCAATGCAACCAATCCTGAAGGGCAACGCATTCATGACGTGATTGCCACCTTCCCGCGTCAAAGTGCCGAGTTCTTGGCGGTATTGGCAAAGTTTGCCTGATTTTAGCTACCGTATTAAAAAAGCCTGCAATTGCAGGCTTTTTTATGGTTCAGTATAAAGAAACTTAAACTAGAATCTCGCGTTTACCATTGGCCCCCATGCCACTGACAATACCATTCTCTTCCATCTGGTCAATGATCCGCGCAGCACGGTTATACCCCAGACTAAATTTACGCTGTAGCGAAGACGTTGAAGCCTTACGGGTTTCGAGTACAAATGCTACGCACTGATCATACAGTGCATCTCGATCTGGGCCACCCTCTCCACCCTCTTCAAAACCGCGACTTGATGGTTCCTCATCATACGGCGTCAGGATTTCATCGACATAATTGGGCGCACCACGTTCACGCCATGCATCACAAATCCGGTTCACTTCATCATCGGCAATAAAGGCGCCATGCACACGCTCAGGCTCAATTTTACCAGGCCCCAGGAAGAGCATATCACCATGACCGAGCAAGTCTTCTGCACCGCCTGCATCCAGAATAGTACGTGAGTCAATTTTTGAGTTGACACGCAGTGCCACACGGGTCGGAATATTGGCTTTGATTAAACCGGTGATCACATCCACCGATGGACGCTGAGTGGCAAGCAGCAAGTGAATACCGGCCGCACGGGATTTTTGTGCCAGACGCGTAATCATTTCTTCAGCTTTTTTACCGACCTGCATGATCATGTCAGCAAATTCATCCGCGACAATCACAATCGAAGGCAACGGCGTTAAACGCGGTGCACGCTCACCCACCACTGAATCACTGGCCTTCCAGGTTGGATCGATCAGGTCTTCACCATTGGCAATCGCTTCTTCGACCTTGCGGTTATAGTCACTGAGTTTACGAATTTTCAGGAAAGACATCAGTTTATAGCGACGTTCCATTTCATTGACACACCAATTTAATGCGTTGACTGCATCTTTCATATCAGTGACGACAGGCGTCAATAAATGTGGAATATCATTATAGTTGGCCAGTTCCAGCTGCTTTGGATCGATCAGAATCAAACGCAACTGTTCAGGGCTGTATTTGAGCAACATCGATAGAATCATCGAGTTGACTGCCACCGATTTACCTGAACCCGTGGTACCCGCCACCAGCATATGCGGTGCCTTGCCCAAGTCAGCAATTACCGGATTACCGGAAATATCCTTACCCATTGCCATGGAAAGAATACTGTTCGGATCAGTGAAGGCTGGAATGGTCAGAAGCTCGATCAAACGTACCATTTCACGGCTGCTGTTCGGCACTTCAATCCCGATATACGGTTTACCGGGAATCACTTCAACCACACGTACCGATGCCATCGACATCGAGCGTGCCAAATCTCGGGAAATATTAGTGACTTTAGAGGCCTTCACACCCGGCGCCAGATCCAATTCAAAACGTGTCACCACTGGGCCCGGCTGTGCTTCAACCACCTTGGCTTTGACATTGAATTCCTGCAGTTTGATTTCAAGCAGTTCAGATAAACGCGACAATTGCTCTTCAGTGAAATTCACTTTTTTATTCGGATCGACTTCATCCAGCAGGTCCAGACCCGGAAGAGGCGATAGATCTTTACGGCGCTCAGCCACTTGCATCGCACGTGACATCGGACGGCCTGAAGCATCAGTTAAAGGTGCATCAAAATCAAACTCGTCTTCATCTTGTGGTTTGCCAGCCGTTTCTTGCCAGGCTTCTACAAATTCTTCTTTAGATAAAGCCTCGCGTACTGCGGCATGAGTTGCAGAAGAATCAGATACCGGTTGTGCTATAACTTGATGCTGAATCGGGGCCTGTACAAAAGCAGAAGATTGCGCATAGCTAGAGCTGCGTACCGGTTGGCTTGGTCTTGGCTCATCTTCTTCAATCAGCAAATCACCCAGGTCATCCAGATCGGCTTGCAATGCACTATTTTTGACTACATGTGCTGTTGCGACAGATGCCAGAACCGGCGCCGCGCTTGTAACTTCTTCGGAAAAGTTCTGGGGGTTTGCAGCAGGCGCAGCATTAAATGGACTATGCACATCTGTCGCCGTTTTCCCTTGTGGAACGGCAGCCAGAAGTTCATCAAAGATTTCATCATCATCCCAGTCCAGCCCAGTATGCGTAGCAGGCGCTGTTCTGGCTTGAACATGTTGAGACGGCGCAGCTTGAGAAACCGCCAAGTGTGAGGCTGGAGCACTATGCTGCTCTTCTTCGGCAGCTTTAAGTAATGCATCAATATCCTGTTTATGGCGCTGATCTTCACTGGAATGTAAGGCACGCCATACTTCGCCTGTTGCCACGACGCGGTCTGGCTGTTGCGGCACTTGCGGTGCTTGCTTCAATGTCTCGACTGGCTCAGGAGCCTGCTGTACAGCCTCAGGAATATCGTCATGTAACTGTGGCTGCTGCGATTCTTTATCAGCAAAATCATCAAATAAGCGTTCAGCAACCTGATCACGCACTACCGGATCGATGTCTACCAGTTCATGCTCAGGTGCAGGGGTTACTGCGACCATTTTCTTCGCAGCATTCACTGGCTCTTTTTTAACCACAGGCGCAGTCCGGTCAAAATCGGACATACCTTCAGGGATATTGCGATAGAACAGATCCTGTAAATAAGCCGGTGTTGCTTTGAGACTGCTCCAGGTCTTGTTCCACTTCACCCCAAAGGCCAGTGTAAATAACATCACCCAAAATACCAACAGGAAGAATGCAGCACCATATACCGTCAGCAACTGTTCTAAACTCTGGCCTAATTCATAGCCAATAATACCGCCGGAAGAGTTATCCAGCGTATCGGCAGGCACTTGCCAGAATAAAAACAGCAGTGCTGACGTGGTCAATAACAGGAAGAATTGCGCAGCATAGCGGAATGGCCGGTTCAGGAAGCTACGTGGCCACCAGACCTGAACCGCTTCCATAAACAGATAGACAGGAATCAGCAGGCTTGCCCAACCGAGAAAGCCAAACAAAAGGTCTGCAATCCAGGCACCCGCAACCCCACTGGCATTCGAAACGGTCTGCGTATCACTAGAGATATGCATCCATCCCGGATCAAATGGCGTATAGGTCACTGTTGCAAGAAACAGATAAATCCCAAATGAGACTAAAAATAATGTCATTACTAAGCGCTGTGCATAGGCACTCGACACCGCTGTCATATACTGTCCTGTAACCAATTCTTCATGAATATTCTTTTGCTTCAATGCTTGAAAAAAGCGACGCAATAAAAGGCATATTATGCACCTGTTCTGTGAAAAAAGATGCACTATTGTGCAAGCACACTGTGTACTTATTATATATAGCCCAAATCGATTTCAATGATCAATAATATCGACTTTAATCTCACCCCACTGTTATACAGTTTCACGTATAATTCAATAAATTTCTAAATAAAAAAGGATACAGCTGATGAGCGCACGTCACTCACGACTGATTATTTTAGGTTCTGGCCCCGCAGGCTACAGCGCAGCAGTCTATGCAGCGCGTGCAAACCTAAAACCAACCCTCATTGCCGGTTTGCAACTGGGCGGCCAATTGACCACGACCACGGACGTGGATAACTGGCCTGGTGATCCTGAAGGCTTAACCGGTCCAGCATTGATGGAGCGTATGCAGGCGCATGCAGAGCGCTTTGGCACTGAAATCGTGTATGACCATATCAATGAAGTAGATCTAAACCAGCGCCCTTTCGTATTGAAAGGTGATATGGACGAATTTACCTGTGATGCTTTAATCATCTGTACCGGTGCAACAGCTCAATATTTAGGTCTTGAATCTGAAGCTGCCTTTATGGGTCAAGGCGTCAGCGCTTGCGCCACTTGTGATGGTTTCTTCTACAAAAACCAGAAAGTCATGGTTGTGGGTGGTGGTAACACCGCTGTTGAAGAAGCCTTATACTTATCCAATATCGCTTCGCATGTGACTCTGGTTCATCGCCGTGATTCATTACGTTCTGAAAAAATCTTGCAAGATCATTTATTTGCCAAAGAAAAAGAAGGCAAGATCAGCATTATCTGGAACCATCAGGTCGATGAAGTTTTAGGGGATGCACAATCTGGTGTGACCTCAGTACGTATCAAGTCGACCCAGGATGACTCTACTCAAAACGTCGATGTAACGGGTATGTTTGTTGCCATTGGCCATAAGCCAAACAGTTCAATGTTTGACGGTCAGTTGCAGCTGCGCGACGGTTATATTCAGGTGCAAAGTGGTACTGCGGGTAATGCAACCCAAACTTCGGTACCGGGCGTATTTGCTGCGGGCGATATTGCTGACAGCATTTACCGTCAGGCCATTACTTCTGCGGGTTCAGGCTGTATGGCTGCACTCGATGCAGAAAAATATCTTGATGCGATGGGCAAACTAGACTAAGCAGCAAGAATAAAAATGCCGTCCATTATGGGCGGCTTTTTTATTGCTAGAATTAGCTTATGATTCATCTATAGTTTTATTTCAGGTTTGCCATGCATCTACTTTCTCCCTCACAATTTATCTTCCCTGACCCGATGCAGGTTGACCCTGAAGGCGAAGGACTGATTTGTATTGGTGCTGACCTCTCCCCTTCCACACTTTTTGAAGCCTATACCCATGGCTTATTTCCCTGGTTTTCAGAAGGGGAACCTATTTGCTGGTGGAGTCCGGAACCGCGCTGCATTATTCGGCCCCATGATTATCATCCAAGTAAATCCCTGATCCGCAATATGAAAAAATGGGATTATCAAATCACGGTCAATCATGCTTTTGAAAGGGTGATTCGTTCCTGCTCATTGCCGCGTGCTTATGCAGAAGATACCTGGATCAGTGAAGATATTATCGCAGGATACTGCGACATGTTCGATGCCGGATATGGCTATAGTATTGAGGTCTGGGATGAAAATCGCATTGTAGGTGGGCTTTATGGTGTAACGATTGGACAGGGTTGTTTTGGTGAGTCCATGTTTAGTACGCAGACCGATGTTTCTAAAATGGCTTTTTATACTTTAATGCTGATTGGGCAGGAAAATAAGCTGCCCTGGATTGACTGCCAGTTGGTCAATGACCATCTTTTAAGCCTCGGCGCCTGTACACTTTCTCGCCAAGACTATCTTAATTCGTTACAAGATGTTGTAAAACAGCCTGCTATCGATTGGAAAAAGTATCAAGAGGGTGTATTTTCAAGTAAAACAATAGCGCAAAACGCGCGACTCAGTGAATGAAAATAACAGAGGGTACTTGTTATGAACTCTTATCAGCCAAAGTCCCTACTGAACGATTTACAGTATTATATTACGCCGCCGCACGATTGCAGCTACTTGCCCAATAAGTCGGCACGTATGGTTTTTCTGGATCCTGCGCATCGCATTGATGTACTGACCCTGTCAGAACTGTCGCGCACCGGTTTCCGGCGCAGTGGCGATTTTGTTTATCGTCCGGAATGTCATCTGTGTCGTCAATGCTTATCTTCACGCGTGCCAGTGGCTGAATTTTCCATGAACAGTTCACAAAAAAAAGCCTGGAAACGCAATCAGGATCTTCGGGTGAAAATTACCAGTCCAGAGCAGGCCGGTGATACGCATTATGCGCTGTATGAACGCTATATCAATGAACGCCACGCAGATGGGGACATGTTCCCCCCGAGTCGCGATCAGTTCGAAAAGTTTTTATTGCAAAGCTGTACGGATAGCTTCTTTTTAGAATTATGGCTGGATGATCGCTTGATCAGTGTTTCCACCTGCGACTTGCTAGATGATGGCATCTCGGCTGTATATACCTTCTTCGATCCGGATGAAAATCGCCGCTCTCTCGGTGCATTTGCAATCTTGAAGCAGATTGAACATGCGCAAAAACTTGGCTTGCAATTCATCTACCTCGGTTATTGGGTGCCACATTCCAACAAGATGAATTATAAATCTCAGTATCTGCCGCTAGAACTCTTGATTGATGGTCAATGGCGACGTTTAAACCGTGCGCTGAGTGAGCTGGAGATTCAGCACCTGGGAAACTCATTGATGACGACCTTACCCAGCGGATGGAATCACCAGATTATTAAATAAGGTCGTCAGTTTCTATTTGAACAGGCTAGCAAAGTCATCCGTACATGCCTTGACCATAATGATGGCATGTTCGCGTGTTCCGTTTGAACCCGGATAATAATTTTTGCGTAAATCAATCTGATGAAAGCCTGACTTTTCATAAAGCTTGATGGCAGCAATATTAGTTTCGCGCACTTCCAGGAAAATCTGCACCGGATTATTTTTCAGCATGGCGACTGAGGCATCCAATAATTGATAACCCAAGCCCTGACCTTGCTGAGCCGGATCAATTGCCATAAGCAGTAAATTGGCTTCATCCAGCACCGGTTGTAAAATACAAAATCCCAGCACCTGCCCTTGCTGCTCGATCACGGTACTTTGATAAGCAGTCACTGCATCTTCAAACTGTTTTAAAGTCCAGGGATGTGATTGAACAGATTTTTCAATCTTTGCAACGGCTGCTACATCCGCTGCTTGCATTAAACGAATCATCTTCGTTCATCTTATATAGAATTAACTTCCGCATTATAGAAACTTCATCCAAAAAATCGAGTAAAAAAAAGAGCAATTTCAATCGCTCTTTAATTTTCAATCCTATTCAAGTCCGAGTTTGGCTTTCCAGACTGTTAACAGGCCATGTGTATCATGATCATTTGGATGAAAGCCAGGTTTAAAGTACATTAACATTTCACGACCCATGCCCGTAATTACCCCTTTTGATGGGCTATACGCGTAGGTATATATCGATTTCAGCGATTCCAAATTCAATTGATTGTCCTGCTTGAGTAAACGGGCCAGAAAATAGCTTTGTACAACAGCTAAGGTTGCCATCGAAATGACCAAAGATGAGGTCCGTAGCGCATAGGCTTTTAAACCGTTACCAAAGACAGCTTCAAACACATCATAGGCCACCGCTTTATGTTCATTTTCTTCAATCGCATGCCACATCCACATATTTTTCATGGTTTCATCAGTCATCAGTTCCTGGATATGAGCGTTACTTAACAACTGCGTTGCGATGGTCGCGGTAAAATGTTCCAGTGCTGTGGTTGCAGTCAAATCCACCATTTCTTGGCTAATGTCAACTGGCTTCAGCAGTTTGGCCATGACTTTACGCGTGGTCTGAATCACCTGATCGGTATAATGATCCAGTGTCTCGACATCATGTCCATAGCGCTGTGCGGAGGCATTAAAACCGACATGTTCATGCGTGTGCATAGCTTCTTGACCAATAAAGGCAGAAATTTCTTTTTGCAATTCTGCATTATCTTTGATCGCTGGATGCTGACGCACGGCCCGAACGCTATCGATAAAGAACTTTTCACCTGCCGGAAACAGTGCAGATAAGGCGGTCATAAAATGCGTTAAACCGGCTGATCCATGCATCCAGTATTCCGGGACATGATCAAAATCAAAATTCATACGACGAACAGGAAAGCTTGCACCAGCACGCTCTGAAATTTTTACTTTTACGTTCATTGTAGGCTCCTTTCAAGCACAGCTGCCTGAATCTATTATTTGTTTTATTGAGCCTAGTTTTATTGATTTTTATCGTATAAATAAGTGCAGTTTAGGTCATCACACTATCAGTTAAGGACACTCATGAGTGATTGTCTGACAAAAATCCAGACAAAAAAAACGCCTCAAAGAGGCGCTTTTTTTACACAATCAGCGATTATGCAGTTACTTTAGCAACTACACCAGCACCCACTGTACGACCACCTTCACGGATCGCAAAACGTAGACCTGGGTCCATTGCGATTGGGTGGATTAGCTCTACTGACATCTCAACGTTGTCACCAGGCATAACCATTTCCACGCCTTCTTTAAGCGCGATCGCACCAGTTACGTCCGTAGTACGGAAGTAGAACTGTGGACGGTAACCGTTAAGGAATGGAGTGTGACGACCACCTTCTTCTTTAGAAAGTACGTATACTTCCGCATCGAATTTAGTGTGTGGCTTGATCGCACCTGGTTTAGTCAATACTTGACCACGTTGTACGTCTTCACGCTTAGTACCACGTAGAAGAACACCACAGTTCTCGCCTGCACGACCTTCGTCAAGCAATTTACGGAACATTTCAACACCAGTAACTGTAGTTACTTGAGTATCACGGATACCAACGATTTCAACTGATTCGCCTACTTTAACAATACCAGTCTCTACACGGCCAGTTACTACTGTACCACGACCAGAGATTGAGAATACGTCTTCAATTGGCATAAGGAATGGAAGGTCGATTGCACGTTCTGGCTCTGGAATGTAAGAGTCAAGCGCTTCAACAAGAGCAACAACTGCATCTTCACCATACTGACCAGATTCACCGTTCAGTGCAGCAAGTGCTGAACCACGGATTACTGGAGTGTCGTCGCCTGGGAAGTCATAAGTAGAAAGAAGTTCACGAACTTCCATTTCTACTAATTCGATCAGCTCTTCGTCATCAACGATGTCGCATTTGTTCAGGAACACAACGATGTAAGGTACACCTACCTGACGAGAAAGCAGGATGTGTTCACGAGTTTGTGGCATAGGACCATCAGTCGCTGAACAAACTAGGATCGCACCATCCATCTGAGCCGCACCAGTGATCATGTTTTTAACATAGTCGGCGTGGCCTGGGCAGTCTACGTGCGCGTAGTGACGAGTTGGAGAATCGTATTCTACGTGAGAAGTGTTAATTGTAATACCACGTGCTTTTTCTTCTGGTGCAGAGTCGATTGCAGCGTAATCACGCGCTTCGCCACCGAATTTTTTCGCACATACAGTTGCAATCGCAGCTGTTAAAGTTGTTTTACCATGGTCGACGTGACCAATTGTGCCCACGTTAACGTGTGGCTTATTACGTTCAAACTTAGCCTTAGCCATGAGATCTTCCTTTTTAAACTACTCATGCAGGATCACTGCATGAGCACTTGGGTTTAACTATGAATTAGTTTGGGCTTATAGTAATCGAAAGATTACTCGTCGTCACCTTTTTTACCGCCAGACTGGAACTTAGAAATGATGCCTTCAGCCACGTTACGTGGAGTTTCAGCATATTTAGCAAATTCCATAGAGTAAGTCGCACGACCTTGAGACATAGAACGCATATGAGTTGCGTAACCAAACATCTCAGCCAATGGAACTTCAGCACGAATGGCTTTAGTACCACCAGGAAGATCGTCCATACCTTGAACCATACCACGACGACGGTTTAAGTCACCCATGATATCGCCCATGTAGTCTTCTGGAGTTTCTACTTCAACTTTCATGATTGGTTCAAGCAAGATTGGATCTGCTTTCATGAAACCATCACGGAATGCGTAAGAACCTGCCATTTTGAACGATAATTCGTCAGAATCGACATCATGGTAAGAACCGTCGAACAATGTCGCTTTGATGCCCACTACTGGATAACCAGCAAGTACACCATTCTTCATACGTTCTTGGATACCCTTGTCAACCGCGCCGAAGAATTCTTTAGGTACTACACCACCTACAACTTCTTCAACGAATTCGTAGTCTTTACCAGCATCTTCAGCAAGCGGTTCTAGACGTACGTATACGTGACCGAACTTACCTTTACCACCAGTTTGACGTACGAATTTACCTTCTTGCTCAACCGATTTTTTGATCGTTTCGCGGTAAGATACCATTGGTTTACCAATGTTCGCTTCAACACCGAATTCACGCTTCATACGGTCAACAATGATGTCAAGGTGAAGTTCACCCATACCAGCAATAATTGTTTGACCTGATTCTTCATCAGTACGTACACGGAATGATGGATCTTCTTTTGCCAAACGACCTAAAGCTACTGACATTTTTTCTTGGTCAGCTTTAGTCTTAGGTTCAACTGCAAGTGCAATTACTGGCTCAGGGAATTCCATACGCTCTAGTGTAATTACGTGGTTTTCATCACATAATGTATCACCAGTCGTTGTGTCTTTCAGACCTACACACGCCGCGATGTCGCCCGCACGAATCTCTTCGATATCTTTACGGTCATTCGCATGCATCTGTACGATACGGCCTACACGCTCACGCTTCATTTTCACTGGGTTATAACACGGGCTACCCGCTTTAAGAACACCAGAGTAAACACGTACGAAGGTTAAGTTACCTACGAATTTGTCGTTCATGATTTTGAACGCAAGTGCAGAGAACGGAGCTTCGTCAGACGCTTCACGAGAACCTTCAGATTCGTCTTTGTCGTCAAGGATACCCTTGATCGCTTCAACGTCAGTCGGTGCTGGCAAGAATTCAATTACAGCATCCAACATACGTTGAACACCTTTGTTTTTGAATGCCGAACCACAAAGCATCGGTTGAATTTCGTTTGCCAATGTACGCTTACGGATACCAGCAACGATTTCTTCTTTAGTCAGCTCTTCGCCTTCTAGGTACTTGTCCATGAGTTCTTCTGATGCTTCCGCAGCAGCTTCAACCATATTAGTACGCCATTCTTCAGCAGTAGCAACTATGTCAGCAGGGATGTCGCCATATTCGAATTGCATACCTTGAGATGCTTCATCCCAAATGATTGCTTTCATTTCGATCAGGTCAACAACACCCTGGAAGTTTTCTTCTGCGCCGATTGGAACAACGATTGGCACTGGATTACCGCCAAGACGTGTTTTAACTTGTTCAACTGCACGGAAGAAGTTCGCGCCAGTACGGTCCATTTTATTAACGAACGCAATACGTGGAACTTTATATTTATTTGCTTGACGCCATACCGTTTCTGACTGAGGCTGAACACCACCTACAGCACAGTAAACCATGCACGCACCGTCAAGAACACGCATAGAACGCTCAACTTCAATCGTGAAGTCAACGTGTCCCGGGGTGTCAATTACGTTAATACGGTGTTGTTCGAACTGGTTCGCCATACCTTTCCAGAAGCATGTTACAGCTGCTGAGGTAATGGTAATACCGCGTTCTTGCTCTTGTTCCATCCAGTCCGTAGTTGCCGAACCTTCGTGAGTTTCACCAAGTTTATGGCTCTCACCTGTGTAGAACAAAATACGTTCAGAAGTGGTTGTCTTACCTGCGTCAATGTGCGCAGAAATACCAATGTTACGGTAACGAGAAATTGGGGTTTGACGTGCCATGATTTCTAGCATTCCTAAATTTTGTTGTTTAAAACAGGACGCTTTAAGCTGCATAGCAACTTAAAGCGCTTTGGTGACAAAACCATGACGGTTTTAGCACTTTCCTGAATAGGGCCTGTTTTATCTGCTTAGAAACGGTAGTGAGAGAATGCTTTGTTGGCTTCAGCCATACGGTGCACATCTTCACGTTTCTTAACCGCAGCGCCTTTGCCTTCAGATGCATCAAGCAACTCGCCAGCAAGACGTAAAGCCATAGTTTTTTCAGAACGCTTAGCAGCAGCATCTACTAACCAACGCATAGCTAGGGCAGTACGACGGGATGGGCGTACTTCCATAGGTACTTGGTATGTAGCACCACCAACACGGCGTGCTTTTACTTCGACCATAGGACGAACTTTTTCAAGAGTAGTCTCGAAAAATTCAACTGGGTCTACTTTAGATTTTTCTTGAACGCGGTCTAAAGCACCGTAAACGATACTTTCAGCAATAGATTTTTTACCATCTTGCATTACGTGGTTCATGAATTTAGCGATTGTTTGGCTGCTGAACTTAGGATCCGGAAGGATTTCACGAGCAGCGACTACGCGACGTCTTGGCATTTTAAACTACCTATAAAGATGACACTTCAGGTTTATCCAGCATGAGCACAAAGTGTCATGTGCATTCGCTGGCCTTACTACACGTCGCTTGAATTTCACAAAATTAAATGCAGAAATCAGACAAGCGAGACGATAAAGGATTGCGGTTCTACGTTCTTAAAATTTAATTCTTGACGAATTATTTCTTAGGACGTTTAGTACCGTATTTAGAACGAGACTGGTTACGATCTTTAACACCAGCACAGTCTAAAGAACCACGAACGGTATGGTAACGTACACCTGGTAAGTCTTTAACACGACCACCACGGATAAGAACAACACTGTGCTCTTGCAGGTTATGGCCTTCACCACCGATGTAGCTAGAAACTTCAAAACCTGAAGTTAAGCGAACACGGCAAACTTTACGCATTGCTGAGTTAGGTTTTTTAGGTGTAGTTGTGTAAACACGTGTACAAACACCACGGCGCTGTGGACAAGCCTTCAACGCAGGAACTTTAGATTTTTCAACTAAAGTCGTACGACCCTTACGGATCAACTGATTTGTTGTTGCCATTTGGCAATTCTCCCGTTAATAAAAAGCCCCAAAAACATACTGCTTTTTGAGGGCATGCAATTGTAATTCAAGATGTAAAATTGGTCAACCTGCTCAGGTCGACCAAATATAATAACAACTATACGCTATGCTGCTATTTTCTCTCAGAATTCATTTACTTTTTCGCATTCTTCGCAGTTTTTTTTGTAACATCTTGAGCTTTAGATGTTGTTGAGGCTGTTTCAGATGCAGAATCTGGATCCTCCTGCCCCTCTAGCCCCTCATTTTCCACGGTCTCCGATTCATTTTCAGCAGTATTATCTGCTTGTATCTCTGCTTCCACGTCAGGATCAAAAGAAGTTTTGGTTAAAGCAGGCTGTTGCGATTGTTTATCTGCCACAGGTTCAACCAATTCATCACTGAGGGCATCTAGACCTTCACTGACTTTTTCATCTTTTTTCACTTCAGCTTCTTCAGAACTGAGATCATTCTTTTCTTTCTTAACCAGTTTGACCTGAGTAATTGTATCATTGCCTTCAATTGCAATATCCTGATCCAGAATTGGCTCGTCTTTTGGCGCCTCGATCGACTGAGATGAACTGTCTAATAATTTAGGTGCAGCCTGTTGCAATAAATTGACTGCTTTTTCATAGGCCGCATAGGGAGACAATTGCGAATCTTGATGCTGAATCAGATATTGTCGAGCATGTGAGAAAGCTTCTTGAGCTTTCTGATTTACATCATCAACAAAACGGTGACTATAAACTGCTCCGATTCCAGCACTTGCCAATGGTGTCAATTTCGTTAATTTTTCTAAAATAGAAATTTTTGGCAGATTGTTCACCCATTCCCATTTCGCCTCGCCTTCATGGTTGTTTAACCATTGCTTGATGGCACTCATATCATTATCAGAACCCAGCATGGCCTGAAGCTGGGAGATATCGTGGCTTTTAATTGTATTACTCAGCGCTTTTAAACCCAATAATAAGGTTTGCTTTTCAGCAATCAGGCCAAGGTCCAGCTGTCTAAAGATATGTTGTACGATTTCCTGATCATCATCTTTGCTCAGGTCAAAACCATAAGAACGACCGACCTGATAAATGGTACGTAGCGCCATTAACAAAGAAGCCGGAATATCAATCGCTGTACCAAGCACCCCAGAAGCACCGCTGATTGCACCCTGTACCGTTGCAATCCATTTGTTTTGCTCACCCAAAGCCTGTGAAATTCGCTTGGAACGATCGACATCCTGAGTCAATTCTTCCAAGTCTTTTGCCCCTGCTTCATTCAGAATGGTATCGACCGAACTGCTCTGGTTACTAAACTGGTTAAGGCGGTCATAAAAATAGTCTGATACTTTCTCCGTCAGTTCAGGAGAAACAAAATGCGCCACGTTATTGACGGTATTAAAACGGTGTCCTAGAAGTTGGCGAGATACATTTGGCAGATGTTCACGAAGCATTTGCTGTGGATTATCATATTTTTTAGCCGAAAAAACGCTTTTTGTCTTCGCCGAACCGTCAATCACCTGACCGGAATTTGACGGCTTAAGTGCTTTCGTCACCGAGTCTGGTGCAACATGATTCAATAAATCCAATCCGGTTGAACTGAACTTTTTCGCCACTCCAAAGGCATTCGAAATCAGACCATTAGATTGTTTATTATTAGCATTTACCATTTTTTACCTCAGCATTCACGTGCTTGTATTTGATATAAATACTAGGTGTAGTCAGCATTTATCTCAACTTTATTCTGTGTCATTTAGTAAAATCCCTACATGCCGACTCACAAACCCAACCGACTGTCACACGGCATAACATTTGCCATAAGATTTCAAAAGTCTTTCTGCTATCATGTTCTCCATCATGAAATAAGGCTAGAGGCCGGATTTGGCGATTTTATATAGCCCACTTTCTGCCACTGGACGTAGAGCTAAACTATAAGGATCTGTAGATGAAACGTGTTGTCATCACTGGCATGGGTATTAACTCGTGTATTGGTAATACATTAGAGGATGTAAACCATTCTTTACAAAATGGGATTTCAGGAACACGTTTTAATCCGACTTATGCTGAACTCAATTTCAAAAGCCATGTGAGTGCTGCGGCCGAACAGGATTTCGACGGTATTGACCGTAAACTCAAACGCTTTATGGGCGTATGCGCAATGTATGCCTACAATTCGGCACTTGCTGCAGTTGAACATGCCGGTTTAAAACAAGAAGATCTGGCAAATAATCCACGCTATGGTATTGCCGGTGGTTCAGGTGGTGGTTCAACTGCCTCAGTGGTTGAAATGAAAGAACTTCTAGATACCAAAGGTGCGCGTAAAATTGGTCCTTTCTTTGTACCACGCAATATGACCAACACCATTACTGCAAACGTCGGTGTCGCTTTTAAACTACAAGGCGTAGCACATACCATTACCAGTGCATGTGCAACCTCTGCCGATGCCATTGGTTATGCTTATAACCTGATCCAACTGGGCAAACAAGATTTGATGCTGGCTGGTGGCGGTGAAGAGGATCACTGGTCACAAAGCTTATTGTTTGATGCGATGGGTGCGCTTTGCTCTAAATACAACGACACGCCTGAAACTGCATCTCGTCCGTACTCTGCTGACCGTGACGGCTTCGTGATTGCCGGTGGTGGCGGTTTTGTGGTGCTTGAGTCACTTGAGCATGCACAAGCACGTGGTGCAAACATCTTGGCTGAAGTGGTGGGCTATGCGGCCAACTCGGATGGTGCAGATATGGTTGCACCAAGTGGCGAAGGGGCTACACGTTGTATCCTGATGGCACTTGAAGAAGCCAAACAACATGGTGTTGAATCGATTGATTATGTGAATACTCATGGTACATCTACACCTGCTGGTGACGTGACCGAGCTTCAAGCAATGGCACGTGCATTTGGTGAAGATAAAGTTCCACCACTGAGCTCAACCAAGTCTATGACTGGTCACAGCCTGGGTGCTGCTGGCGTTCAGGAAGCAATTTACTCGATCCTGATGATGCAAAATGACTTTATTGCTCCAAACATTAACGTGACCGAGCTGGATGAAGGCGCGAAACCGTTTGATATCGTGCTTGAAAAACGTGACGCAAAATTGAATACTGTGATGAGTAACAGTTTCGGTTTCGGCGGCGTAAATGCCTGTCTCATTTTCAAGAAATGGGAAGGCTAAGCTGCCCAATTTAGGGTGACTTGATGGATGCTCCTTCTGATGCTTTCTTGTGGGTAAAAGCATTACATATTATTGCAGTGGTTTGCTGGTTCGCGGCTTTGTTCTACTTGCCACGTTTATATGTTTATCATGCCATGAGCGAAGATGCCGTCAGTCATCAACGCTTTGAAGTCATGGAACGTAAGCTGTACCGTGGCATCATGTGGCCAGCCATGTTGGCCACCTTGATTACGGCACACTTTCTGGTCGACTGGGGTGATGCAACGCGTCACTACCATGAAGCCTTATGGTTTTACCTTAAAGTTGGCCTGGTCGGCTTATTGGTGATTTACCATCTGATATGTGGTTATTACCGCAAGAAGTTGATTGATAATGCACATTACAAGTCTCACAAGTTTTGGCGTTATTTTAATGAGATGCCAACCCTGATCTTATTTGCAGTGGTGATTTTAGTCGTAGTTAAACCTACTTTCTAATTCACCCACGCAATCAAAAAAATCCCCGATCAGTCGGGGATTTTTTATGTCTGAATATTTAAATCTGCACACAGCTGTCCATTTTAAGATTCAATTCAGAAAGTTTGTGTCTTGGAAATGACTGCACTATACATAACTCTTCCTCTTTTTGAGAAAATTACCTGTATTTTGAAAACTTGATTACTTTATTTTTATTCAATTTTTAATATAATATCTTAAAAATCAAAATACTATAAAAATGAAATCAGACTCATGTACACAATAAAAAAAGAGTAATCTGGATATTTCTGAACGGATTCTTTCCTTTAGCTAACACAAAAACAAGATCATGAAAAATAAAAGGTCAATTATGCAGAACTTTCCATCCGCAGAAATTAAAACAGCCTCAACACCTGAAGCTCAAAAATTATATTCAGATGCTGTGAAAAACTTTAAAAAATTGCATGGCCCAAAGCTTAAGCTTCATCAAAAAATAAAAGCTCGCTTTCATTGGATTTTTGCTATTGGCGCGATTTATCTTGTATGGAATTCTAATAATCCACAACTGACTATTTCTGTACTTTTTCTTGGGCTGTTTACATTAAATGAAATAGAGGGTTTGTATCTATGGCTATATGCTCGAAAAACACGAAAACAATATTCCGACCAATACCTCAAGACATTTGGCAAGATCACCAAAGTTTCAAAATATGATCCCAAATTAAAGCAGCTTAATATTGAACTTAAATTTTATGATTTAAAAAATGAAACCCATAAAAAGACTTTTAATATTCGCTATCCCGATTTCTTAATTTTACAACCCATAGAAGTTAAACCTGAACAACTTGTAGGTCAATCAGTTGAAGTGTGCCTTACACCTGATTTAGCTCTTATTTTACAAATACGTGCTTATCATCCCAACCCTGACGAATTGCCAATTTTCACCCATAATTTCCACAAACACCTACTGTGGCAACGGCATGAAAATTATCTACTGCACCCAAGTTATTTTTATCCAGAATCCATGTTATCGATTCATTTTATCCGCAATGAATACGCTGGAAATTTTCAGCTTGTCTTTCAAGATTTGAATCAGGATTTTAGTGTTAGCACAGCATCACCAAGTTTAGAGCAGATCGAAAATTATATTTTTGCCTCATATTCGGATTTTTTTATGAAGCATGATGCCTTACAGCCCGCTTATAGTGAATACCGACAACTTAAGTTTAGCAATGAGCCAATAAAAATCGAATTGTGGAAAAATCAGACTAAACCAATGTCAAATCAGGAAATTCAAGTCGTTGTAAAACAAAAAAAGAAACGTGTATTGGTATGGATAATCCCGTGTTTGCTCATCATCCTTTTATCATCTTTGTTTGTTTCGCCAGTAGCAAGGGTTGCATTATTTATTCTATGTATTTATACCTGTTTAATTTATTTCGAATATACATCCAATCAAAGTAAATTTTATCAGCGCTGTGTTCCTCAACTTTAATTATCTGAATGATGATTTGGCTTTTTTAGAAAATAGAGGAAGGATGATTCACAAATTATTCTGCTTACAATAAAAAAATCCCCGATCAGGCGGGGATTTTTTTGAGCTATTTCATTGTGTTTCTAATGCCGCTTTTCTCGCGGCTGCGACACGCGGCCGATACAGTACATAATAAGTTACTGCCAAAATAATCAACCATAATGGACTGATTTTTAATGCATTGAATGTATCTGGCTCCAAACTTAAAATGACCAGAGCGAAAGCCAGAAAAGTTAGTACGATATAGCTCATCCATACCCCGCCCGGCATTTTAAAGGTGGAGTTGGCATGCTGTTCAGGGCGTAATTTACGGTAGCGTAAATAACACACCATAATTAAGCTCCAAATACTAATAAACAAAATCACGCACAGTGACGTCGCTAAAGTAAAAGCTTCCAAGGTATTGGGCACGAAGTACTGCAAAGCTGCACCAGCCATAATAAAGGCACATGAGAACATTAAACCCTTGGCTGGTACAGAACGTTTCGATAGATGCGCCAAAGCGGCAGGTGCCTGTTGACCACGCGCCAATCCGAAAAGCATACGACTGGTGGAGAATACACCACTATTCATGGAAGACATGACGGATGACAAGACCACCAGATTCATGATGATCGCCGCCGCACCAATACCGGCATGCATGAATAAGCTGACAAAAGGACTTTGATCCGCAGGAATTTTAGCCCATGGAGTCACTGACATCACTACAAACAATGACAACACATAGAACAAGATAATACGCGTTGGAATTGCATTGACGGCTTTGGGTAAATTTTTCTCAGGATCTTTGGTTTCAGCTGCCATCGTACCGAGCAATTCCACACCCACAAAGGCGAATAAGGCAATCTGGAAGCCTGCCAGGAAGCCATCCGCACCTTTGGGGAACATACCACCCGACCAGACATGGCTAAAGCTTGCAGTACTGCCATCTGGTGCCTGAAACTGGTTCAACACCATAAAGCCGCCAATAAAGATCAGGCCTAAAATGGCTAAAATCTTAATCAGGGCAAACCAGAATTCAATTTCACCAAACAGTTTGACCGTCAGCAAGTTCAAACCCAGAACCAGCAATACACAGCCGACACTGATCAATGCCTGCCCGATGGGGGTAAAGGCCACACCCTCAGGCAACCAGAAACTTAGATAATTAATAATCGCTGCTAAATCGGCAATCCCGACCAGAACCCAACCGAGCCAATAAGACCAGCCAATATAATAGGCCGCGCCCGGACCTATGAGGTCGCGCGCCATATCAATAAATGATTTGTAATGTAAATTAGCCAACAATATCTCACCCAATGCGCGCATCAGGAAAAAAAACATAAAGCCAATAATCATATAAATAAATAAAATTGAAGGGCCGGCCAAAGAGATAGTTTTACCCGATCCCATAAATAAACCGGTACCAATTGCACCACCAATGGCAATTAACTGCAGATGCCGATTGGAGAGCTTGCGTTGTAGCTCATGTTGCGACGGCGCTGCGTCATCTTTAGCGGATGTTGTATTCATGTTTAGTTCCTTTTTTGCATCAGACCCTTGCCCATCTGATCGGATTTCTTCCTGAAATCCTGAATGCAGATGAAGTTCCATTTAAAAAGCTAAATGACCGGATCTAATGTCCTTACAAAATTAAGTTGGGAGATATAAAAATCAAAACAACTCAAGCCTGTGCTGCAATCACTGCAATTTCAATCAGCCAGTCAGGATTGACCAGATCTGCCTGAATGGTGGCACGTGCCGGAGTTCCCTGTCCTTGCAACCAGTGAATCCAGATCTGGTTCACGGTTTGAAAATCTTCCAGATTTTTCACAAATAGTTGTGCCGACAGCAGTCGGCTTTTGTCTGTTCCTGCCAGCTTGAGCAGCTGATCAATTTTCGTCAGCACTTCCTGCGTTTGACCGCTAATATCCTGACGGGTGCTATCCGGCACCTGCCCTGATAAATACACGGTCTGGTTGTGAATGGTGACAGCACTCATGACCTGATTGCTGTTAATACGCTGGATATCGGTGTGTTCCATCATCATATGTCCTCTCAATTTCTTCCGTTATTTGGTCAATATTTAGTTTTAGCTTTCGATCCGAACCGGTACACGAGCCGTAATCGCACACATCAATTCATAGCCTACGGTTCCTGAACCGGCCGCGACCTCATCAATTGATAAAATTTCACCTTGCGAAGATTTCCCCCAAAGCACCACTTCACTCCCCACAGTCGCCTGAGGGACAGCGGTCAGATCGACGGTAAGCATATCCATACTGACCCGACCAAGAACTTGAGTTCGCACTGAATCCACCAGAACTGGTGTACCTGTGGCTGAAATGCGCTGATACCCATCGGCATATCCACACGCCACTACACCAATGCGCATCGCCTGCTCCGCAACGAAGTTAGAACCATAACCCACACTTTCATCAGCCTGAATATACTGAATCGCAATGATTTCACTGCGCAGGCTCATGCCGGGCTGCAAATTCCAGTCATCAATAGTATGGTCAGGATAGTCAGGCGAACTGCCATACAGCATGATGCCACTACGCACAATGTCGGATTGAATATGGTGATGATGGCGCAGGATGGCTGCACTATTACTGACAGAAGTTTTCCCTGCTAAGGGTTCAATGATTTGCGTGAACATTGAATATTGATAATCAATGCCGTTCTGGCCAAAGCGCTGACCATCTGCATCGGAAAAATGCGTCATATGGCTAATTGAGCGCACATTGCCCAGTGCCTGGACTTGCTTAAAAATATCCGTATATTCGTGGGCCTGAAAACCCAAACGGTTCATACCGCTGTTAAGTTTTAAGTACACATCAAATTTTGCGTCTGGATTGATCTGCTGAAACTGCGTTAACCAGGTGATTTGATGCTGGCTATGTAGACTAAAACTTAAATCTAATGCAGCACAGACGTCTAAATCGTCTACAGCAAAAATTCCTTCGAGCAGTAAAATTTTGCCCTGCCAACCGAGCGCACGCAGACGCTGCGCTTCAGCCAAATCCAGCAAGGCAAAACCATCGGCTGATTGAAATACTGAATAGACTCGCTCAATACCATGACCATAGGCATTGGCTTTAACCACAGCATAGACTTCGGCACTGGGCGCTGCGGCTTTGGCGATCTTCAGGTTATGCTGCAATGCATCTAAGTGCACTACAGCTTGAATTGGGCGTGGCATAGCTTCTTCCTTGAAACAGCAATTTAGGCCGCGTGTGAATAACGTCCGAGTGAAAGTCCTTCAGTGCTGATTTCGGTTTTATGATTCAACACCATGTCACTGATTAACTTGCCCGAACCACAGGCCATGGTCCAACCCAGGGTGCCATGTCCAGTATTCAGGAACAGATTTTTAAAACGCGTTACACCAATAATCGGGGTACTGTCTGGGGTCATTGGACGTAAACCGGTCCAGAAACTCGCTTCTGCCAGATCCCCGCCTGGGAACAATTCCTGAGTAACCATTTCCAGAGTGGCACGGCGATTGTCTTTCAAATTGTGGTTAAATCCACTTAGTTCGGCCATGCCGCCAACACGGATCCGCTGGTCAAAACGCGTAATGGCAATTTTATAGGTTTCATCCAGCACCGTAGATTGTGGTGCAAAGTTGGCATCAACAATTGGAATGGTCAGTGAATAGCCTTTGACTGGATAAACCGGCAAATCCAGATTCAAAGGTTTTAAGAAATCACGCGAATAACTACCGAATGCCAATACATATTTATCAGCCGTCAGCACTTCACCATTGACCACCACCCCCTTAATTTCATCGCCTTCAATCACCAAACGCTCAACATTTTGGTTAAATTTAAACTGCACGCCCAATTCTTTGGCAACATTGGCTAAGGCATTGGTAAATAAATAACAGTCGCCTGTCTCATCATTGGGTAAATGCAAGCCGCCCACCAGTTTATCCTGGGCATGCGCCAGGGCTGGCTCAACTTTGGCCAGATCAGCGCCCAACAACAATTCATGCGGTACGCCGCATTCTCGCAATACCGCAATATCACGTTGCACCATCTCTAATTGCGCTTCGTTACGAAAGACTTGCAAAGTACCTTTAGAACGGTGTTCATAACTGATCCCGGTTTCTTTACGCAATTCACGTAAACAGTCACGGCTATATTCAGCCACACGGGTCATACGTTCTTTGTTAATCGCATAGCTGGCTGGATTACAGTTTTTCAGCATTTGTGCCATCCAGTTCAACTGCCACATACTGCCATCTAAATTAATGGCTAAAGGTGCATGATGCTGGAACATCCATTTCACTGCTTTAAATGGAATGCCTGGTGCTGCCCATGGCGTCGAATAGCCCGGAGAAATTTGTCCGGCATTGCCAAAACTGGTTTCTTCAGCCGGCCCGGTTTGACGGTCGAGCACTGTAACTTCCGCACCCTGCTGCGCCAGATAGTAGGCACTCGCCACACCGATTACACCACTGCCTAAGACCAAAACGCGCATCTTACTACCCTCAAATTTTTCTAGTTGATTTAACTAGTATATTTTTGGATCAATAGTGAATTTAACTATATTGAGACGATATATTTAGTGAAATAAACATTTTTTTCGGGCAGAATTAAAAAAAAGAGGGAAATATTGATGCGTAAATTAGACCGCATTGATCGCATGATTCTGGATATCTTGCAACGCGATGGCCGGATTGCCATTAGTGAGCTGGCAGCACGTGTGAACCTGTCAACCACACCCTGTTCAGAACGGGTAAAACGGCTGGAGCGCGAAGGCATTATCATGGGTTATTACGCGCGCTTAAATCCGGAACTGCTAGAACGCAATTTGCTGGTCTTTCTGGAGATTAAGCTTTCTGCCAAATCGGGTGATGTATTTGATCAGGTGGCGCGGAATCTGACCGAAATTCCAGAAGTACTGGAATGTCATTTGATTTCCGGTGACTTTGATTATCTGGTCAAGGCACGTCTCAAAGAGATGAGTGCCTATCGGCGTCTGTTAGGCGATTTGCTAAAAAAATTACCTGCTTCTGCTTCCTCACATAGTTATGTGGTCATGGAGGAAGTAAAAGAAAGTCTCTATCTGGATCTTGGCGGGTAATTATTTTTATCTTTCAACATTCAGCGCTCAAGCTGTTTCCAAAAAAATAATGCCCCAAATGGGGCATTATGGTGAACAAGATATTTAGATATTTATTTTCGACTTAAAAATCAGGCCGGAATACGCAATACCTGTCCCGGGAAAATATCATCAGCATCTTTGAGCAATGGGCGATTGGCCTCAAAGATCTTATTGTACTGATTGGCATCACCATAAAATTCTTTCGAGATTTTTGACAAGCTATCCCCCGATTTTACCGTATAGAATTTGCTTTCCGGTTCAGGGCTGCTGACCGTAAGCTGATCATCCACTTTGGCCACATGATCAATATTCCCCACCGCCAGAATAATTTTTTCACGATCGGCCTGACTTTGCACCTGACCTCTGACCGTGGCCAGATCCGAGGTTGAATTATAACTGATGGATAAACCAGTGATCGGAAGACCCAGACCTTTTACATGACCAAGTAATTTATTTGCGACTTCTTGGGCAGAAGGCTCTGCGGGCTGTGCTGCTGCGGCTGGAGTAGTATTTGCTGGTGCGGCCTGCGGCTCTGCGGCAGCTGTATTTTTCTTACCGATACCTTTTACAAAATCAAAAAGACCCATATGGAACTCCATTCTTGTCGTTAATGTCATATCACTCTTATTTTTTATAATGAAAATAGCCAAGGCATAGTTAGTCATTGGTGACAGAAAGGTAATCGATTGTAAAATTTCCATTTAGGTGAAAAGCAGACACAAAAAAACCACCGAGAGGGTGGTCTTTATGCTCAGCAAAGCTGAAATCGGCGATTAACCCAGTTTCTTAGAAACATAGTCAATTGCAGATTGAACAGTTGTGATTTCGTTAGAATCTTCATCAGGAATCGTGATGTCGAAATCATTTTCGAAAGACATAACCAGTTCAACTAGATCTAGAGAATCTGCACCTAAGTCATCCATGAAAGACGCTTCGTTTTTAATCTCTTCGATTTTGATACCAAGTTGTTCTGCAACTGCTTGCTTAACACGTTGTTCGATATCGCTCACAGGAATTCTCCTCATTGCTTGTGGCGTTTTTAATGCCGTTAGTTTAATTGAATCTAAAAAATTTGGAAAGTTTATACTTGAGCTTAGCTCATGTATAAGCCCCCATTTACATGCATAACTGTACCAGTAATGTAACTGGCTTTGTCTGAAGCCAGGAAACTTACAGCATTTGCGATATCTTGTGGGTTACCCAAACGGTTTAACGCCACTTGCTCAGTCATTTTTTTACGAATTTCTTCGCTTAACTGTTCCGTCATTTCAGTTGCAATAAAGCCTGGTGCGACCGAGTTAACCGTAATCTGACGGCTACCCATCTCTTTGGCTAAACTACGACTAAAGGCTTCAATTCCGGCTTTGGCAGCAGAATAGTTGGCCTGCCCCGGGTTGGCAAAGTGTGCCACCACAGAGCTGATGTTGATGATGCGTCCGAAACGTGCCTTGGTCATGCCTTTCAGCACACGTTTAGACAGACGGTAAACGGCTTTCAGGTGAATATTTAAAATATCATCCCAGTCATCTTCAGACATGCGAAGCAATAAGTTGTCTTTGGTAATACCGGCATTATTAACCAACGCCAGCACTGGACCATAGTTCTGTTCGATCTCCGTCACCAGTGCATCAATCGCAGCACCATCACGTACATCTAAAACTTTGCCCGCACCATTTTCAGCAAACTGTGCTGATAATTTTTCAGCGCCCGCTTCAGAGGTCGCAGTACCCACGACAAAATAACCATCCTGAATCAACTGTTGTGCGATCGCAGCACCAATACCACGACTTGCACCTGTTACTAAGGCAACTTTCGGTTCCTGTGTCATGCAATTTTCCCTTCTGCCGTCAATACGGTGTTCAATGCATCTTCCAGACGAGATTTGCTATCCAGTGGAAGTGCTTTTTCGATATTCGGTAGGCGTTTCGCCAAGTTACTCAATACATTGCCCGGACCACATTCAACGATGTACTGAATGCCTTCATCTTGAAGGAATTGCAGGGTTTTGGTCCATTGTACTGATTCATAAAGTTGCGCTGTTAAAGCCTGACGCAATGCAGGGACATCAGCCGCAGCTTCAGCGCCTACATTTTGTAATACAGGAATGCATGGCAGCTCAATGGCGGTTTGTTCCAATGCAGGCGCAAACTGTTCTGCCGCAGGTTTCATCAGTGAACAATGCGATGGAACCGATACCGGCAATGCAATCGCCTTAGCGCTATTTTCTTTGGCCAGTGCCATCACTGCTTCAACGCGATCTTTATTGCCTGCAACCACAACCTGCCCTTGGGCATTGTAGTTTGCCGCTTCAACAGAACCTTCACCTGCTGCAGTTGCCTGTGCACACAGCTCAATCACTTTGGCATCATCCAGACCTAAAATAGCAGCCATTGCACCGACACCCTGAGGTACAGCCGTCTGCATCAGTTTACCGCGCAGGTTGACCAGTTTGACTGCATCACCCAGGCTTAGGCTACCCGCTGCCACCAGCGCGCTGTACTCACCCAGTGAATGGCCTGCCAGATATTTCGGTGCCACACCGCCAGATTCCAGCCACACACGCCATAAGGCAATACTTGCAGTCAGCAATACCGGCTGGGTAAATTCAGTTTGATTTAAGTTTTCGCCAGTTTGCGCAATCTGCCACAGATCGAAGCCGACAGCTTCAGAGGCTTCTGCAAATGTCTCACGAATAGCAGAAAACTGCTCTGCAAGTTCAGCCAGCATGCCGGCTTTTTGTGAGCCTTGACCCGGAAATACAAATGCAGTTTTCGTCGCTTGTGCTGCTTGTTCGAGTTGTGTCGCAGACATAATAAAATCCTTTCATTCAAGAGGTGTCATCTTCAGTTGTAGCAAGAAGACTGGCCAATAAAGCCACCTAAATCATTGTGGAGCGCAATTTAGCATGTAATTTTGCTGGCGGTAATTGCCAAATACAACAAAAAACCGATGCAAGCAAAAATCAAGGACAAAAAAAAGGGAGCTAAATGCTCCCATTTTTTCTACTAAGCTTGACGCTTAATACATCATCAATTATTCAGCAGATGCTTTAGCGAATAATTGACGACCACGGTAGATACCATCTTTAGATACGTGGTGACGACGGTGAGTCTCGCCAGTAGCTTGGTCTACAGTTAATGCATTCTCGGTTAAAGCGTCATGTGAACGGCGCATGTCACGGCGAGAGCGACTTTTACGGTTTTGCTGAACGGCCATGATGGCTCCTTACAAAGATCGAAAAAATGGATCAGAACAAATTCGATTGTCTTATACACAAGAGTATAACACAAAAATTAGTTAAGTTTACCCTTCAGAGCTGCCAAAACATCAAACGGATTATCTCGTTTTTCTTCGACAACTTCTTCTATGGCAGGCTGATGCTTATGTTCGCAAAACTCATGTTTAGGCGACAACGGCACCAACAATAACAGTTCATCTTCTATCAGCGCGAGCAAATCAGCGGTCGCAGGTGCATCATAGTCACCTTTGGTCGTTGCTTCACTTTCACCTAGGACGATGAAATCAGCATCCTCATCCAAGCGCTCTATCAGTGACTCATCATCCACAAGTGCCAAATGGAACGATGAAACCAGTTCAATCTCTACAGCTTCCAGACAACGCTGGCATTCCATAGGAACTTTTGTTTCAACGTGACCATCTAGCCATGCAATACGATGATAGGCATCCATTGATAGCTTACAGTCTATGTTAATCAATTGATCATCAATTGATCCAACAGCTTCACGAGCGATACGAACAAAGCGGGATAAAGGCAGTTGACCTGACCATTTAAAGCCCTGTTCAGCCCATTTAAACGGCTCAATCTGTGCCGGAAAGGTATTTGCTGACATAATTAAGGCGGCAATTCTACAAATTCATCAGTACTCTGTCAAAGATTAAGATACAATTTTGTACTTATTTCGACAGACCATTTGGGTAACTCAAGTCATGCATCTGTTGCAGCCGCAAACAGAAGTGAATGTTTCATCACTCGTTAGCACAATTCCAAGCCTTGATTCTGACAGTTCAACACAACAAGTGCAACTCTCGCCATGGACGAATTTATCGTCAGAAGCGCAGCAGGTGGACTGGCTCATCTTACACTTTAATCACTGGTTTTCCCATTTAAATGTGACTTTAGTCCGTGGCGAATTTGAACCTGAATATTTTCCTGCCGATGCCGATACTCCTGCCCGGATTCAGTTTGCACATGGATTCTTTAATAGTGCCTTGCATGAAATCAGCCATTGGACAATTGCCGGGGATAAACGCCGGGAACTTCCGGATCTTGGTTACTGGTATGCCCCGGATGGGCGTACAGCCGAACAACAAGCCTTATTCGAACAGGTAGAAATTAAACCGCAGGCAATCGAGTGGATGTTTGCCCAGGCCTTTGGGCGTAAATTTCGGGTGTCGCTGGATAACCTGACTGGTGACGGCGGTGACGGAACCCGCTTTAAAGATCATGTCTATGCACAAGTGCAGGCTTATTTTCGTGGTGAGGCAAAATTGCCACGGGATGCACAACGCTTTATTCAATGTATCTGTGCCTGTAGCAGAGGTGGCAAAAGTTTACAATCTGATGAATTTATACGTGAAATGCTTGATTAAATTACACAAATCTACCTTTTTGGTGATTGCCAGACGCTGCCTGAGCGCCACATAATAAGCCATCAGCCCAAGCTTGGAGTAGCCTCTATGCTGCATTTACGCGTACACCCCGATAACCCGCAACCGCGCTTAATCAGTCAGGCGGTAGAACGAATCCGTGCTGGCGATGTGGTGGTCTATCCCACGGATGCTGCCTATGCGATTGGTTGCCAGATTGGGAATAAAAGTGCCATGGAACGCATTGCGCAGATTCGCGGACTTGGCCCAAAACATCAATATGCAATTTTGTGCTGTGATTTATCCGATATTGCCACCTATGCCAAAGTGGACAATGCCATGTATCGCTTACTCAAAAACAATACACCAGCAGTCACCACTTTTATTTTACCGGCCACCAGTGAAGTGCCGAAACGCTTGATGCATCCCAAAAAGAAAACCATTGGCCTGCGCATTCCGAGCAATCCGGTGTGTCAGATGCTGCTCAAAGAACTGGGTGAGCCTCTCTTGACCTCTACCCTGATTTTGCCGGACCAGACCGATCCGCTGGATGATCCTTTTGAGATTGAAATGCAATTGGGCAAACGCATTGATGTGTTTATCGATAGCGGTTTAGGTACATTAAGCACCACCTCGATTATTGATTTATCTGGTGATCATCCAGAAATTATTCGTCGTGGCGTGGGTGATGTCAGCGCATTTGAATAAAGAATGCCATCTTATTTCCAGCCGACTGCAGGAGTCAGTCTATGGATTTATTTTATATCCTGCTGAATCAGCATGAATTCTCTGCCCAATATTGTATCTATGCAGAACTGCCTTGGACACTTCAATCCAGGGCCATCATGATCGAAGCATATCCTTCGCCCAGTCCCACTCTAAACATTGATGCTACTGAATATCAGTTTTTCATGAATTTGGCTTTGCTTCGACAGCTAT
The DNA here is from genome assembly GCF_013418235.1 of Acinetobacter sp. YH12156. Lineage (NCBI taxonomy): Bacteria > Pseudomonadati > Pseudomonadota > Gammaproteobacteria > Moraxellales > Moraxellaceae > Acinetobacter > Acinetobacter sp. YH12156. Next base: position 74,676 of record NZ_VPCL01000004.1, on the reverse strand, counting down.
TACAGATCTATTCAAGCCAGAACCTATGCCTGGCAGAGACTTGCCAACGTATGATTGAGTTTGCACTGAGTGAATATCCTTCCTCACCGCGCTGAAGTTCTTAGCACTCAGATAGGTATTAATCATATCGCAGGATACTAAAACAGATACTAAAACATGGATATGGTCATAGCTTCCACCCGTAACACATTGACTCTTTGCCCCCGCTTATCTGGCTGTTTTTTTGGGGCCTTCTTTTAAATTGCAAATAAATTCCATTATTTTTTCAAGTTTTTATGCCTTTGACTCCTTATTTAATTTATTTAGAGTTACTTTTCCAGTACAATGACGGCACTTAATTCTATGCTTTTTCTTTCGATGAGATACCGAAGATCAAGCCTTTGCATGCCTTTGAAAATTCGCGTGGCCTATAATTGTAATGACTCAAATTATCCATAACACAATGGAATCTGCTCCGCACATTCGGGTTCTGGATGAATGGCAGGATACTATTCCAGAGGATCTGTATATTCCTCCCGCCGCATTTGAAATCTTGTTAGAACATTTTGAAGGCCCACTCGACTTTTTAATTTACCTGATTCAAAAAAATGGTTTTGACCTGTTGCAAGTCGATATCGCGCCGATTGCAGCGCAATATTTATCCTATATGGATGCAATGAAATCCCTGAATATTGAGCTGACCGCAGATTATATGGTGATGGCTGCTTTATTGGCAGATCTCAAATCGCGTCTGTTATTGCCTAAACCGAAAAGCCTGTCTGCGATTGAGCAAGATCCAAAACAAGAACTGATCGACCGTTTAGAAAATTATTTAAGAATTAAACAGGCAGCAGAACGTCTGGGGCAAATGCCTATTCTGGAACGTGATACATTCCTGACCCATGTCAGTCTGGGCGACGTTCAGCAGAATAATGAAGGCTATTCAATCGATTTACTGCGTGATGCCTTGTTGTGTGTTTTTAACCGTCCTGAACCGGTGATTCATCAGGTGCAACAGGAACCGGTACTGCTCGAAGAACGGATTGCCTATATTGAAAGCTGTCTGGAATCTGGCGAAGTCTTATCTTTTGCCGATTTACTCAAACCGAGTCAGGGACGCATGGGCATGGTGGTGACCTTTATGGCAGTGCTGGAGCTGACCCGGCAACAAAGAATTCAGATTATTGCTACAGGTATTGAAGCCCCGCTCGCAGTTCAAGGAGCCAGTCAATGACACTAGAGCCAAATACACTGTTTTCTGCAGAAGATAATCTGCATGAGGTGTTGATGCAGCTTGAGGCGATTATTTTCGCCAGCGACTCTGCGGTTTCACTGGCGCGTCTGAAAGAGGCTTTTCAGGATCGCTATAGCAAACAGGAATTACGTCAGTATTTACAACAACTTTCCATGTTAATGCATGGCCGTTCGATTGAACTGATTGAAACAGCACAAGGTTATCGTTTTCAAGTGCGTGCAAAATATCGTAATATTATTGCACAGACCTGGCCTGAGCGACCAACTCGCTTGTCGCCGGCCTTACTTGAAACACTTGCAGTGATTGCTTATCACCAGCCGGTGACCCGAGCCGATATTGAACAAATTCGTGGTGTGACGAATAACAGTCAGATTTTGCGTACGCTGTTTGACTGGAACTGGATTAAAGAATCCGGATTTCGTGAACTCCCTGGAAGACCTGCGTTGTTAATGACAACGCCACAATTTTTAAATGCGTTTGGCTTGAATTCTTTAGGCCAATTGCCTCCCCTGCAGGATGCCAAGGAAGCTTTTATGGCCCTCGATGCAAATGCACCGAAGTCATAAATAGGTGAACTGTTGATAATTATTTCTAAGGTTATGCTGTCATGAGTGAAAAATTGCAAAAGGTGCTTGCACGCGTTGGTTTGGGTTCTCGCCGTTATATGGAAGAAGTCATTGCCGCAGGTCGTGTAAGCGTCAATGGGCAAATTGCCCAAGTGGGTGAACGAATCGAACCAGGTGATGAGCTTCGCATCGATGGTCGTAAAGTTGCATTTCAGATTGAAGACGAAATTCGTCGTCGTGTGATTATCTATTATAAGCCTGAAGGCGAGATCTGCTCACGTAGCGATCCTGAAAACCGCCCGACCGTGTTTGAACAGTTACCTGCGATTCCGGGCGATCGCTGGGTGATGGTCGGCCGTCTGGATATTAACTCGACCGGTCTGTTACTGTTCACCAATGATGGCGAACTTGCCAACCGCTTGATGCATCCATCCAATGAAATCGAACGTGAATACGCAGTTCGTGTCATGGGTGAAGTGACACCACAAATCAAAAACACCATGCTTAAAGGCGTGGTATTAGATGACGGCCCAGCAAAATTCGAATCGTTCTCTGAACTCGGCGGTGATGGTATTAACCGTTGGTTCCAGGTCGTAGTAAAAGAAGGGCGTAACCGTGAAGTACGTCGTATCTTCGAATCACAAGGTCTGAAAGTGAGCCGTCTGCTGCGTACCCGCTACGGTACTGTGATTCTGCCACGCGAACTGCGTACCGGTCGCTGGATTGAACTGGATAAAAACGATATCGACAACCTGACCAAAGCTGTGGAACTGAAACCACGTCAAGGTACAGGCCTGTTTGGTATGGCGAAACGTCGTAACGAGCGTATGCAGGATAAACCGATGGCTGCACGCCGTGGCGGTTTCTTGCGTCAGCAACGTCGTGACAGTGATGAACAACAACCACAGAATAACCCTGGCCGCGAGCGTCGTGATGACAATGCCTATGGTCGTCGTGACAGAAATGAAAACCAAAATGGTACGCAGTTCGTTCGTCGTGACAACCGTGATGGCAATACTCAATTTCCTCGCCGCGAAACTCGTCCAGATCAAGCTTTTGGTCGCCGTGAAGAGCGTGATGAAAATGCGCCACGTCGTCCATACGGTGTCAATAAAGGCTTTAAAAAGTTTTAATTGATATAAACAAAAAAAGTCAGGCAATTGCCTGACTTTTTTATGCATTATGTATCAGGCACTTTGTGGAATCCCTTGTGGAATGGCACTGAGTAAACGCTTGGTATATTCATGCTGTGGTGACTGATACAATTCATCTGAATTGGCAATTTCCACCAGTTCCCCATGATTCATCACCATGATCTGATCTGAAATATACTTCACCACCGATAAATCATGTGAAATGAAAATATAACTGAGTCCAAATTCATCCTGCAAATCTTGCAGTAAATTCAAGACCTGCGCCTGTACTGAAACATCCAGTGCCGAGACCGATTCATCACAGATTAAAATTTCAGGTTTTAAAGTCAGGCAACGCGCGATCGCAATTCGCTGACGCTGACCACCGGAAAATTCATGCGGATAGCGATAAAAAGCCTGAACAGGCAAGCTGACCCGCTCCAACAGGTCCAAAGCCATTTGCTTGCGTTCTGTATCATCCTGACCAATTTTATGAATCTGCATTGGTTCCATCAGGATTTGCCCCACGGTAAAACGCGGATTTAAAGAGGCATAAGGATTCTGGAAAATGATCTGGATTTTACGTTGATACTGGTTAAATTCCTTTTCAGACATGGCCAAAATGTCCCGCCCCTGAAATAGCGCTTTACCGCCTGTTGCCTGTTGCAAACGCATCAATAGCAAGCCAATGGTGGTTTTGCCCGAACCGGATTCTCCGACCAGCCCCAAGGTTTTACCTTTGGCCAGCTGAAAAGAAACCCCTTTCACCGCCTGAAATTCATCTTTGCCAAACAGACCTTTGCGGCTATAAAAAGATTTTTTCAGATCACGTACATCCAGAATAATTTCTTCTCCGCCCTTGAGTCCGCGTGAGCGTTGCGGAAGTTGAGTATTCAGGTGGATATCGTCCAGCCAGGTTGAACCATCCTGTTTCATAAAATCACTGATCATCGGCAAACGTAACGGACGTTGCGACAATTGTGGACGGCAATGCAATAAAGCCCGGGTATACATATCCTGAGGTCGATCCAGTACGTCCTGAACCAAACCCTGTTCACGAATTTCACCATGTCGCATCACAATCACCTGATCGGCAATTTCCCCCACCAAAGCCAGATCATGAGTAATGAACAGCATCGACATCTGACGGCGCTGACGCAGAGATTCCAGCAAGTCCAGAATCTGCTTTTGAATGGTGACATCCAGGGCAGTGGTCGGTTCATCCGCAATTAACAGCTTGGGTTCACAGGCAATCGCCATGGCAATCATGACCCGCTGCTGCTGCCCCCCCGAAAGCTGTCCCGGATAGGCATCGATTTTAGTTTCAGGTGCAGGAATACCCACTTCTTTGAGCAGTTCTAAAGTACGTTGCCGCGCCTGTTTTTTATTCATACCCAAATGGAGTTGCAGGATTTCTGCAATCTGCATGCCTACCGTAAATACCGGATTGAGCGAGGACATCGGCTCCTGAAAAATCATGGCAATGTCTTTACCACACATCTGGCGCATGTCACGGGTTTTGAGCTTAAGCAGATTTTTCCCTTCAAAGATAATCCGGCTGTCTTCGGAAATACGCGCGCTTTCCGTCGGGAGCAAGCCCATGGTCGCCAGTGAAGTAACCGACTTGCCACTGCCAGATTCTCCCACAAGCGCCACAGTTGTATTGGCAGGAATGTCAAAAGAAACCCCTTTCACGGTTTCGATATATTGTTTATTTTCACCTTTAAAACTGACACGCAAATTTTCCACGCGAAGTAACGCAGGTGCTGTACTTGGATTGATTTCAGACATGGTTGCGCTCCTATTTCAGTTTCGGATCTAATGCATCACGGAGTGCATCGGTAAACATCGAGAAAGCCGTCACCAGTATTGCCATGGCAATCGAGGCTGCGGCCAGTTGCCACCATTTCCCTAAAATCAGCTCGCTTTGCGCTTCATTCAGCATGCTTCCCCAAGACACTACTCCGATTGGCACGCCAAAACCGAGGAAGCTGAGAATCACTTCAGATTTGATAAAAGCCACCACCAGAATGGACATTTGTACCAAGGCAATATGACTGACATTCGGAAAAATATGTACAAATATACGCCGTAAATTACTCACCCCAATCGCCTTGGCAGCCAGTACATATTCACGCGCCGTATGTTTCATGTACTCGGCACGAACCAGACGAAAAACCCCAGTCCAGCCGGTCAGACCTAAAATCAGGATGATTGATAAAATCCCTTTCTGTTGTAACACCGCAGCAATTGCCAGAACCAGCAGTAAATAAGGAATTGAAGTAAAGACATTATAAAACCAGTTAAGGAGATCATCGACCCAGCCACCAAAATAACCGGCAAGTGCACCAAGTACGGTGCCAATGATCACAGCGACCAAAGCCGCAACCAGTCCGACCAGAATCGAGGTTTCCGCACCTTTAATGGTTTTCTGTAAAACATCCTGTCCCCATTTATCCGCACCAAAGATCAGACTCTGTTTTAATTCGCTGTCCTGATCCATCAGCTGACCACCGAGCTGCTGGTTAATGACGTGCATGTCTTCTGCCAGCGGATCTGTTACACCATAATAATCGATGCTGCCCCCCATACTTTGCTCTGCAGCAATTTCAGCATTGAGTTCTGCAATCACCTCTTTTAAAGGATCGACTGGATTGACCGGTAAAACGACCGATTCTGCTTCCTGTTCTTCACCGGAAACAGCCGGCACCGGCGCTGCATTGATAAAACTTGGCGGTGCATAACTGACCGCCACTTCTTTATTCCAGTCCTTGGCAATAAAACCGCTAATGGAAAGTACAAGCAGCAGCAGATAAAACAGCACCACCAACAAGGAAAACATGGCTATCCGGTCACGCTTCAAACGGCGCATGGCCAGTTGCCACAATCCGGTTGAAGTAGACTCAGGCATCGCTTGAGCATCTTGCTCTTTTTTAAATATCGCACTCAGCATAATTCACCTACTTCAACTGTACGCGTGGATCAACCCATTTATAGATTAGATCGGCTATCAGGTTGAATATCATGGTCGCAGCGGCAACATAGACCGTAATCGCTTTAATTACCGGAAAATCGGAACGCTCTACGGCAATAATCACTTCACGGCCAATCCCCGGAATACCAAAAAAACGTTCAATCAGGAAGGCGCCAATTAGTAGAGCCGGAAGTCCCGCCATCACATCGGTAATAATTGGAATCGAGGCATTTCGTAGTACATGCACGCCCAGAATCCGGCTTTCACCCAGACCTTTGGCCCGCGCGGTACGTACATAATCCTGATTGACTTCGTCCAGCACAAAACTGCGGTACAGGCGTAGCGTCGGGGCAATACTCACCACCAGCATAATCAGCACAGGCAGCAAGGCGTATTTGAAAAGATTGTCGGCGAAATTATCACTCCAGCCCTGCACCGGAAACCAGCTCAGCTCATAAGCGAGGAAGTACTGAAACACAATGATATAGACCAGAATACTGATCGACATACCGATGGTACACAGCATCATGATCATGCGATCGGTCAGACTGCCGCGAACTGACGCCACACCCAAGGCTAAAATGATGGAAATAATGGTTTGCAAAATGGTCAGTGGAATCAGAATGGTCAGTGAGGGTCCCAGACGCGTACTAATAATTTGCGCCACTGACTCGCCGGTACTCCAGCTCACCCCATAATCGAAGGTTAAAATCTGCTTGATGAAAATCCACAGTTGCACATAATACGGTTGATCCACGCCAAGCTGTTGCCGGATGTTTTCAATCTGTTCTGCATTGGCCATTTTACCGGCGAGGATATAGGCAGGATCGCCCCCCACCCAGTTAAACAGCAGGAAGATCAGCAAAATCACCCCGAGCATGGTGGGGATCATTTGCCAGAGCCGTCGAATAATATATGCCAGCATCGCTTGCCTTCCTTAATTTTTTCCAGAGATTTCATTAAAGAAAGCTTTGCTGTCCGGATCACGACCCAGAAAGTCTTTCACCATCTGCTCGCCATGTTTTTGTCCGCCTTGTGCCAAGACCGTATTGCGATAATGCGCACCGACTTTTTTATCCATCAACTGATCGCCAAAGGCAGAGAGCATATCCAGCGCAATCACCTCGGACCACATATAGCTGTAATAACCTGCCTGATAGCCGCCCATCACATGCCCGAACTGTCCCGGGAACTGCTGACCGGGTACATAACCCAAGGCAGTTTTGCTTTCCATCTCTTGCCATAATTTTAATGGGTCGGTCTTGAGGGCATCTTTACTGTGTAAGGCCATATCGTACTGCGCATATAAAGTCTGACGCGCATAATGCAGACCGCGACCATAGTTTTTTACGTCTTTGAGACGCTCAGTCATGGCAGCATCGACACGTGGACAAGCCGGTTCACAATAATCGGCCACTTTTGATAAGGTTTCCAGACGGCGTGCCCACTCTTCATACATCTGTGAAGGTGCTTCCACCAAGTCACGCTCTACCGATGTACCAGACTGTTCGGAATAGCGGGTTTTCGATAAAATCCCGTGTAAGGCATGCCCCATTTCATGCACAAAGGTTTCCAGCTCCTTGCTGTTCAAACCTTTGCGGTTGAAGTTGGTGACCAGTACCGACACCGGACGACGCTGATTCAGGGTACTGCCACCATAGGCGCCCCAGACGGCCGCATGTCCATATTTCCCTTCACGGGGGTATTTATCGACATATAATCCGCCCAAGAATTCACCTGAGGCAGTGTCATGTACCGCATAATATTCCACTTCATTGTGCCAGGCCTTGACTTTCATCGGCCTGAAATCAATCCCGTACAGTTCTGATGACACAGCAAATAACCATTTTTGTGCTGCTTCGGTCGGGAAGTAATCGCGCAGTTTTTCCTGATCGACCTTATATTTGGCCTGACGCAGTTTTTCACTCCAATAGCCCTGATTCCAGCGAGTAATATCTGCTTTCTCTCGTGGAACTTTTAAAGTCTCGGCTTTGAACTGGCGTAACTCCTCTACATCTTGCTTCTCTAAAGGTGCAACTTTGCTATATACATCCTCTAGAAAAGAATTCACCGCTTCAGGGGTTTTTGCCATACGAAATTCAAGGGCTGAATGTGCATAGCTTTCTTTATCAAAAAGTTGAGCCATCTCATAACGCAGATCAATGGCTTTTTTCATAAATTGCAGGTTTTGCTCTGTCCCACGGCGGGTATAAGCTGTCTGGTAGCGTTTGCGTGCTTCATCACTTTCTGCCAGCTCCATAAATGGCTGGTATTCCGGATAGTCAAAGCCAAGCAGATAATTGCCTTTTTCATTTTTCTTTAACCCCGCCATATAGCTGTCTGGCAGACCTTTCATTTCTGCTGGGGTAAATTCGACTTTATGCGGATTATCACGTACATTTTTGGCGAAATCCTGAGACAGCTTGGTCGATTCTTCGATGATGTCTTTCAGGCGCTTTTGTTTTTCTGTACTGAGTTGTACCCCGGTTTTTTCAAACTGCTCCAGAATATCTTGCAAGAATTTTTGATCAATCGGATCGCTGGCCTTCAGTTTCTTGAACTGGGCATACAGTTTCGGATTCTGGTACAGCGTGGTCTGGTACTTGCTGATTTTCAGCTCACAGTCATCTGCTGCCTGACGCAATGCAGGGTCTGGATCGACATTACTATACAATCCGACTGCTGCACCAAAATCCCGGGCTTTGGCATGCAATTCATCCCATTCAGCCAGATAAGGCCCTGCCTTGGCCTTATTTTTAATTTTCTGATTTTCAAATATCTGAATATCTTTTTGCATGCTGGCCAGATTGGCATCACATAAAGATGGAATCTCTGCTGCCTTAAATAATGGCAGCAGCTGCGCTTGAGTCTGTGCCGCTACCCCCTGATACCCCCCCATTATGACTAAACATAAGCTACTTAATTTTAAAGACTTCGATTTCATATTTATCTCCAGATTTTTCTTACTTTTTGCTATCAATATCGATGTACATCCACTCTGAAGACAGAATCGGATGGTTTTTATAACCAATGACCCGGGGTTGCGACAAGACATTACGATAGGTGCTATATAGCATCAGTACCGGCATATTCACTTCCAGAATCCGGGACATTTTGCGATAGATTGCATCACGTTCAGGACTGGCTGGCATACTTTGGGTTTGCTCATACAGGCGGTCAAATTCAGGATGTTTGAAGCAGGCATTGTTGGTGACATTGACATTTTTGCCATAAAAAAGCTGCATAAAATTGTCGGCATCCGGATAGTCTGCAATCCATGCCGAGCTTTTAAACATGGTCTTACACTGTTTTTCCAGCTTGATCGCCTCGGCAAATGGCATGGCTTTACTGACCATCTTGATCTGAATATTGTCCAGGGCTTTTTTCCAGAATTCTGCCTGTTGCTGACCACGACTGGTATTACCGACAATCAGTTCAATCTCTAAAGGCTTACCATCGGGTTGTCTGCGCCAGTCATCGGCCCCGACTTTGTATTGATAACGGTCAAGCAGCATATTGGCCGCCTTGACCGAATAGGGAATACTGCTTTTATAATCCGGTGAATAACCAACCACCCCGGGTGGTACCGGCATCTGTAACTTATTGGCATCGCCCTTGAGCAAGACACTGATCATATTGTCGGTAGAGTAAGCCATGGCCATGGCACGACGTAGCGCAATTTTTTCCTTGCTGAACCCACCAACCACAGGATTCTGCATATTCCAGTAATGGTAGCCAATCAGCGGATCGGTAATCCTAGATAACTGAACCCCTTTTTGTTTTAAGGAAGGTTTGAGTAGCCCATTTTCAAGCGCCTGAACCACCATGTCGCCGTCGATTTCAGTCATGTCCAGTTCATTTTTATTAAAGGCCAACCAGCGTGACTGGGCTTCTTCAATGACCCGGATATCAATCGTACCAATTTGCGGCATTTTTTTGCCTTGCAATGCATCCACAATAGGCTGGTCTTCGCTGCTACTGGCTTTAAAATTCCAGACAAAACTCCGGTAGTTCGGACTGGCTTTTAAAATAATGCGTGAACCCGGAGTCCAGCGTGACAATAAATAAGGGCCTGTACCGACTGGTTTGTCCATCGCAAAGCCTGCTTTATTACGGTACTTTTCAATAACTTCACGGGCAACTGCAGCTGCTGGGCCATGTGCCAGTAACATCGGAAAGTTTTGATCCGGTTGGGTCAGTTTCAGAATCAGGGTATAACGGTCTGGCGTTTGAATGCCTTCAAAGGGGTTTTCATAGACTTTGCCATTCTTTTTGCCTAAGGCGACCCATGCTTCCAGCCCTTTAATCCGGCCATCCAGCAACCAGCTATTTGGTGAATGCAAGTTGGGATCGATCAGACGTTTTAATGAATAGGCATAATCATAAGCCGTCAGTTCACGTTTCTGACCTTTAAAAACGGGATCATCGGCGAAGTAAATGCCTTTTTTGATTTTGATGGTATAAGTGAGACCATCTGCACTGACTTCTGGCATGGCAACCGCGGTATTAGGAATCAGCTTGGCTGGGGTTGCCAGATAGTCATAGCTAAACAGGTTTTCAAAAATCGCGCTATTAACCCGGGCTGAATAGGCATCGTGCGTTGCGGCGGGATCAAATCCGGTTTCTGCCACCGGAAAAACATCCCGAATCACCTTGTTAGGATCTGCAGGATTAACGGCCCATGTGGGTGCAACCCCTGCCATCATCAAACTGGCAACTAAAACCCCACTTGCCAGTTTTTTTAAAGTATTTGAATTTACGTTCATACTGGTTCTTAATCTTCTCAAGTTATTTTTTAACAGGTTCAATATCCAGATATTGCCAAACAGAATTCATGATTGGGTGTGCTTTAAAGCCTTTGACCTGAGGATGGATCAGCCAGTTACGCACCCGGGTATTGTGTAAAATCCAGGGATTATCGGCTTCGATTTGCCGGTTCATTTTTTCATAATAGGGCGTACGCTGATCTGGTGGCAGTTTCATAGCAGCCTGATACAGGGCATCATAGGCTTTTGAGGTATAGCAGCTCAGGTTGCCCTGCTGTGCATTTGGGCCATATAAGAGTTGAGCAAAATTTTCACCCTCCGGATAATCTGCAATCCAGGCACCGCCCCACAGCATATGTTTACATTGCGTGGCTTCTTTCAGGTTGTCGGCGAAATTGCTGATTTTAAATTCAATACGTAGACCAACTGCATCCAGATTTTTTTTCCATAATTCCGCTGCAATCACTGAAGAGCTGGAACTGGTCGAGTTCATTTTCAGTGTCAAAGGTGTGCCATCAGGCAAAGTCCGATAGCCATCTGCACCTTTTTTATAACCGAAACGGTCGAGCAGCTTGTTGGCCAAGAGCGGATTATAGGCAATACTATTTTTATAAGCTGGATTATGCCCATTCACGCCTTCGGGAATGGTCATTTCAGCTTTATCTGCATGTCCCTTATACAGCTGTTTAATGGCTTCATTCTGGTTATAAGACAAGGCGATTGCCCGACGCAGAGCGATTTTTTCTAGTGAATTTCCACCGACCACAGGATCGCGCATATTCATGATGGTATAAGTGATTTCTGCGTCTTTATTTGGATAATGTAAAATGCCTTTTTGCTTGTATTCGTTTTTGAGCTGTTTATTGACCAGGGCCTGTTCGGCACCGCTTGCAGTGAGCCGGTCATAATCCAGTTGACCCGATTTCAGCGCCAGCCAGCGCGATTGTTCTTCTTCAATAATACTGACCTTGACCATCCCAATTTGCGGCATTTTTTTGCCGCTCATTTCTTTCACCAGACGTTGATCCCAGGCCGTATTTTCACCCTTAAAATTCCAGCTAAATCCCCGGTAATCTGGATTGGCCTTTAACTCAATCCGGCTACGCGGCACATATTTATGCAATTGATAGGGCCCTGTCCCGACTGGATGCTGACCTGCACGCGCGCCATAATGCTCAATGACTTCTCTAGCGGTACCGCTAAAAGTGACATAGGCCATGATATAAGGGAAATTAAAGTCGGAACGCGTGAGCGTGATTTGCAAGGTATATTGATCAAGTGCCTTTAGTCCTGCAATTGGCGCATCGTAATTAAATTGACCAGAACTTTTGGCTTGCTGAATGGCAGCATCTGCACCGAGAATTTTGCCCTCAATAAACGAAAAGGTCGGCGAATGATTTTTAGGATCCATCACCCGCTTCATGGAGTAAATATAGTCCTCGACAACCAGTTCACGTTTTTTGCCCTTAAATGCCGGATCAGCACTAAAGTAAATTCCAGGCTTAATCTTGAAGGTATAGACTTTGCCCTCCTGCTCGATCTTGGGTAAGGCTTCCGCAGTGTTCGGGGTTAAAGTGGCGGGTCGTGCCAGATAGTCGTAGCGTAATAAGGGTTCAAAAATCGCTTCGGCAATACTGCCACTATAAAAATTATAGGTCTTGACCATATCAAAACCGTCATCAGGCGCTTCAAATGCAATATTTAAAACTTTATCTGACTGCGCAGGCGATTTTGCCAAGACCGCCTCCCCCGATCCGATGGTCAGTGCTAAAACGGTCATCTTTAACATTGCTGATTTCAAAGTCATACCTATTTTTATCTTAATGTTTTATTGATCTAGGAAGTTCTTAACCTAACGCCCTATATTTGTTGCAATTTATGAATCAAAGCTGAATAGAGAAATTAAATTGGACAAAGCAAATCTCATATCTTCAAAAACAACTATTTTTTCAACTTCTACCGAGAAAATTTATTTTTATGCACTTGCCCTTATTCTGCCTAACCAAATATTTTTAATGAACCTTTTATGTCATTTTTATCTTTAAAACGCCGATTCGTCTTCTCTTCACACAAAGATAAATAAGCTTTTTTTTAGAGAATTCACATGGCCTTGATCTTAGAACCCAGAAATTCATAATAACCAACTGCTCACTAAATGTCTCTTTATGCAATCATCCTATTCTTTGTGCAATGTTTATCAACCCCACATTGTCCCAACTGAAACCAGAATAGTATTGCCCTCAATTTTTATCCCATAAAAAAACCCAGCATATGCTGGGTTTTTTCTCAATCCGATTTTACATCTGTGATTGAATATAATTTTGCAAGCCAATCAGTTCAATTAAACGCAACTGTTTTTCTAACCAGTAGGTATGGTCTTCTTCAGTATCTGACATTTGCTGGCGCAGCATATCACGGGTGATATAGTCACCTTTTTCTTCGCACAGCTTGATGCCTTGTGCCAGTTTTTCCCGCACATGGTATTCAAGTTTCAGATCGGCTTTCAGGCAGCTCACGACATCTTCACCAATCTCAACGTCATCGCGTTGCATGTTCGGTGTACCTTCAAGGAACAATACACGGCGGATAATCGCATCCGCATGCTGGGCTTCTTCCTGCATTTCGTGGTCGATACGTTCAAAGATTTTGGTTAAACCCCAATCTTCATACATCCGAGAGTGAATCAAGTATTGGTCACGAGCAGCCAGTTCGCCACCGATCAACATATTTAAATAATCTACGACTTCTGGATTACCGCGCATTTGAATTACTCCCTACCTTTATGCTGCTATTATGGAGAAAAGCATTCAGATTTGCAAAGCTTAACTATGTTAAATATTTGATTTTTATATAATTAAAATGAGAAGTACTTGCATTTACACTTCGTTCTGAATCAAATCCCATTTATAAAACAATACTTTGCATTTTTACGGCGCTCGGCTCTACAGCTAAATACACCAAAGAATGTTCAGGTTAAAATTTGTAAATATTCATGAAGATCAGTCAGATTAATAGTTTTTGTATAAACATCACCGTATTGGCGTACTTAATGCATAAATTTCGCTTATGATGCAGACAAATTTAAAACAACAATGGTTTAACTATGACACATCTATACACTACAGCGCCGGTTCTAGTTACCGGTGCATCGGGTTATATTGCCAGCTGGGTCATCCAGAAATTACTCACGCAAGGCTATAGCGTACATGCCACGGTACGCGATCTGAATAAAATTCAAAGCTTTACTCACCTAGAAAAAATTGCGGAAAATAGCCCAGGTACCCTCAAATTATTTCAGGCCAATCTATTAAGTCCAGGCTCTTTTGATACAGCCATGCAAGGTTGTGAAATTGTGTTTCATATGGCCTCGCCTTTTGTAGTGACCAATTATAAAGATGCGGTCAAAGACATTATTGAACCTGCGGTTTTAGGCACTGAAAATGTATTGAATAGTGTCAATCAGACAGAATCCGTAAAACGCGTGATCGTCACGTCGAGTATTGCTTCCACTTATGGCGATGCGGTTGATATTCTGCAAACTGAAAATAACAGTTTTGATGAATCACACTGGAATAGCACCAGTTCGGCCACACATCAGCCTTATCCTTATTCCAAAGTCATGGCAGAGCGCAAAGCCTGGGAGATGGCAGAAGCACAGGATCGCTGGAAGCTGGTCTGTATTAATCCAGCGCTGGTCTTTGGTCAATCCTTAACCCCCAACACCCAGTCTGGCAGTGTCGAGGTCTTGCAGCAATTCGCCAATGGCATGACGCTACTCGGTGTTCCACCCATGTGGAATGGTGTGGTCGATGTGCAGGATGTCGCTGAAGCACATCTCCGTGCTGCATTTAAACCGGAAGCACATGGGCGTTATATTATTTGTAGTGAAAGCCTGAGCCTGCTGGAAATGGGTCAGATTTTACGAGAAAATTTTGGCAATAAGTTCCCCTTCCCGCGCAATCAGTTGCCAAAAGCGGCCTTTAAACTGTTTGGGCCATTGGCAGGCTTTAGCTCTAAGTTTGTGGAACTGAATATGGGTTATCCAATTTTCTTTAATGCCCAGAAAAGTAAAGATGAGCTCGGCATTGAGTATCGTCCGGTACAAGAAAGTCTGGTCGAACATTTCCAGCAATTACTCGATGATGGCGTAGTCAAAAAATATATTCCTTAATCGTACTAGCTCAAACCTGATCTGACAGTTACCGATTTTTTTTATTGTATCTGTCAGATTAAATTTGAGCGACTACACCGACTTATGCGCCCACAAGCTCACTATTCCTGCCTAAAAACAAGCTAAGCAGAAGTCCAACGCGCATTTTTCCACGCTTGCTGTTGCTTTGCATCTAGGAAAGTCCAAGCCACAAAACGACTCTCTTTTTGCCCCTGCGTCATTTTAATGGTTTTTAAATCCACTGCACCGCACTTACGCAAGGTATTTAACAGCATAGGCAATGTGGTTTTCTTAGAAACCAGTGTACTAAACCAAAGACATTGCTCAGCAAACTGTGTGCTCTCTTGTACCATCTGGCAAACAAAGCGTTCTTCTCCACCGTCACACCACAGCTCGTTCTTTTGTCCGCCAAAGTTTAACACCACTTTAGACCGATCAACCGGTTTGCCAAGTTTGCGTAATTTTTGCGTTGCTGTGGCATTTGCTTCATCTTGCGAAGCATGAAATGGTGGGTTACACAGGGTCAAATCAAAACGATCTGAAGGTTTAATCACGCCTTTGAAAATATTGCTCGGTGTCTTTTGCAATCGAATCTGAATCCCCTTTTTGAGATTTGGATTTGCCTCCACAATAAATTGAGCACTTTTAACCGATGCAGGATGAATGTCTGAGCCAACAAATTTCCAACCATAACTACGATGACCAATAATCGGATAAATACAGTTCGCGCCCACCCCAATATCTAATACGTGAACGGCGTGTCCTATTGGAATCTGACCTTTATTGCTATCACTCAACAAGTCCGCCAAATAGTGAATATAGTCGGCTCTACCCGGAATAGGTGGACAAAGATAATCTTGAGGAATATCCCAATATTGAATACTATAAAAATGCTTGAGCAATGCTTTATTGAGCATTTTCACAGCTTGAGGATCAGAAAAGTTGACTGAAAGATCGTTATATTGATTCGGGCTGACAAAAGGCGCAAGTTCCGGACAACTCTTGATTAACTGAGGAAAATCGTAACGACTGCGATGCAGATTTCGTGCATGTAATTGCGATTTTTGTTGCAGAAAAGATTTCTTTGCTTGAGCCATGTGTATGTCAATCATCAACGGGAGAACAGAATCAATAAGGCAGGATCTATACCTGCGAATGAATCGATATTGTACGTGAATTCAACTCACATTGCCGAACCCGTCCTTGTATTTGTCTATCCTCCCCCCTCTCATTCACCTATAGTTTTGAACTAGCAATAAAAAAGACACCTCAAGACTCATCATCCTTAGTGTCTTTTTTATTTAAGTCATTGTTTAGAACTGATTAGTCTTCGATTTGCCCATGCTCTTTCATCAGGGCAATGAACTGTTCCTCATTGATGACCGTTACACCCAGCTTTTCTGCCTTGTCCAGTTTGGAACCGGCTTTTTCACCCGCCACCACACATTTGGTTTTGCTCGATACACTGCCGCTGACTCGCGCGCCTAATGCTTGAAGCAACTGAGTCGCTTCATCACGCCCCATACTGCTTAAGGTTCCGGTCACGACCCAACTTTCGCCATTGAGTGGCTGACGGGTCGGTGCAACTGGCGCATCCCAGTGAATGCCTGCTGCCAGTAAACGATCCAGAACTTCCAGATTATGCGGCGCCTGAAAGAAATCAATAATCCATTCTGCGGTAATATCCCCTACATCTGGCGTTTTTTTGAGTGCTTCGATATCCGCGATACGTAATGCATCCAAGGTCTGGAAATTATTGGCCAGCATGCGCGCTGTAGTTTCACCCACGCCACGAATACCGAGTGCATAAATAAAAGCGGCCAGTGTGGTTTTCTTACTGTTCTCAATAGAATCTATTAAATTCTGAACAGATTTTTCACCCATTTTTTCAATCTGTAGCAGCTGCTCACGATGTTCATGCAGGTGATAAATATCCGAGACATCTTTCAGCAGATTTAGATGCAGCAAAGATTCTGCCCAGCGATCCCCCAGACCCTCAATATCCATGGCTTTACGTGAAACAAAGTGACGAATCGCCTCAATACGCTGCGCTGCACAATACAGCCCACCCGAACAACGCGCCAAGGCTTCACCTTCCGGCATCACCACCGGTGAATCACAGACTGGACATTGCTCAGGTAAATGCACTTCAACGGCATCCACCGGGCGGAATTCCGGCCAGACTTTTTCCACTTTAGGAATTACATCGCCACTTCGGTAAACACTGACGGTATCGCCAATCCGTACATCGAGACGGTGAATTTCACCAATATTATGCAAGGTCACATTAGAAACAGTCACGCCGCCGACCGCGACCGGATTCAAACGTGCTACCGGCGTCAGAGTTCCGGTACGACCCACCTGCCAGTTAATATTTTCAACCGTGGTCAAGGCTGCAACTGCCGGAAATTTATAGGCGGTGGCCCAACGCGGCTCCCGGCTCAGAAAACCGAGTTGCTGCTGCTGTTTCAGGTCATTGACTTTAATCACCATGCCATCGATTTCTACACTGAGACTGGCACGTTCCTCAATGATCTGTTCATAGACTTTTTGCACGTCCTGAATACTGTCACAAATAAAGTGGCGCTCACCTACAGCAAAACCAAACTGACTCAGCCATTCCAGACTGTCCGACATGCTGCGTTGACCATGATACGGTACACACTGCGCAACTCCATAAGCATAAAAAGCCAGTGGCCGTGATGCGGCAATATTCGGATCGAGCTGGCGCAAACTTCCTGCCGCGGCATTACGCGGATTGGCAAAGGTCTTTTCACCTTTTGCTGCATTGGCGGCATTCAGTTTTTCAAAGCCCGATTTCGGCATCAATACTTCGCCGCGTACTTCCAGCAAATCGGGAACAACGCCATTTACTGCTGATAACAGCTTCGGTAGGTTGCGAATGGTTCTGACATTCTGGGTAATATCTTCACCGGTTTCCCCGTCGCCGCGAGTCACACCACGGGTCAATACGCCATGCTCATACCACAGGGAAATAGCCAGACCGTCAAATTTCAGTTCTACATCATATTCGATTTTTTGATTCGGCAAACGCTCTTCAATACGGCGAGCAAAAGCAAAAAGATCGTCCTGATTAAAGACATTGCCCAAGGACAGCATCGGAACGGCGTGAGTAATGCTCACAAATTTTGCAAGTGCCTGCCCGCCGACTTTATCGGTTGGGCTATCCGGCTGGATCAGATCGGGATATTGTTGTTCTAAAGCTTTGAGCTGATGAAAGAGCTGATCATATTCACTGTCTTCAATGCTCGGTTGATCCATCACATAATAAGCATGATTATGCTTGGCAAGCAGTTGAATCAGTTGACGCATTTGCGCAATGACAGTGGCATCTTGGGTCATAATTTCACCATAAAAAAGGGCGGAAAATCCGCCCTGTAGAATATTCAGCTTTTGGCTATTATAAAAATTGCAGTCCACAGATTCAACTTGCAGATCGAACAAAACCGCTTAAACTTCTGTAGGTTGACCCGCGCGATAATCAATCGCCTGATGGCGCCAGAATTCACGTAATTGTGGTGTAAATTCCTGCTGGTTCTGATCGTAGACCAGACCATCCACTTCACGGGCAATCAGACGTGAAATACTGTCCATGGTATCAAAGGCATTTTGTACATCGCTATGCGGCAAAGCCAGGAAGAAGGCCAGACCTTTGACTTCCTGAGTCGAGAGAGTTTCCAGATCAAAACCTTCCATGCCGGTATCCGTCATTTGCAGTACCGAAAACAGCAGTTTTGAATCATCTTCACTATAGCGGTGGAAACAGGCCAGTTCGCCATAACGCAGACCATATTTCAACAAGACTTTCAGGGTTTTATCACCTGAAAGTACCCGGCCTTGCGGATAGATATGCAATGAAATAATCGTTTCAGCATTGGATAAGGCACTTTCTTCATCCACTATTTTCTGTTCATGCAGATGAGCATCCAGAATACTGCTTTCATCATTAAATTCAGAAATTTCCGCTTTTTCAATACTGCTGTTCAGACTGAATTCAACAGCGGTATCTTTATCTTCCGTCTGGTTATTTTCCGCTTCTACTTCGGCCGGCTTTTGCTCCACTGATGTTTCGGCTGCTTCTGTGCTTGCAGAACTTGCCACGACTTCAGCTTCGGTCACTGGACTCGGCTCGACCGCTGCAGCTGTCTCAAGCACTGCTGGCTCAGCCAAGATCGGTTCAGGCTTGCGAAATGCTGAGGGCTTTTCAGGGGCCGGTTCTTCTACACGCAGGCTTGGCTCTACACGCTGTGCCGGATCTGTGTTCTGCTTTGCCAGTTGCGATCGTACATGCCGAGGAATGACAGGGGTCTGGCTATCCGGATCGATATGCAGGTTGGCATCCAGTGACGGTACAGCCTCTACAGGTTTTTTGAACAGCATTCTGATGCCGAACAGCATGATGACAATTGCTATCACAATCCCGATAATGGTGGTGATTTCCATATTATACCTCCGCAGCTAAGCCGTATTCTTTTGCCTGTTCCAAATTTACTGTCACTAATTTTGAGGTTCCCGGTTCAGGCATGGTTACACCTAGAAGATCAGTCGCCATCATCATTGCAAGTTTGTTATGGGTAATATAAATAAATTGCACGTGTTCAGAAAGCTCTTTGACTAAATTACAAAAACGTCCCACATTGGCATCATCTAGCGGTGCATCGACTTCATCGAGTACACAAAAAGGTGCCGGATTTAAGCGAAAAATCGCGAATACCAGTGCCAATGCAGTTAAAGCCTTCTCCCCACCGGAGAGTAATGCCAAGGAGCTATTACGTTTACCCGGTGGTCGGGCCATCAGTTTTACACCCGATTGCCATCCATCTTCAAGACTTAAACTCGCCTCGCCCCCTTCAAATACTTTCGGGAACAGGTTTTGCAGTTCGGCATTGACTTGATCAAAAGTGTGCATAAACAGTTTGCGGGTTTCCTGATCAATACTTTTCATCGCAGCTTGTAGCTGTTCCACAGTATTTTCCAGATCCTGCATCTGGTGGCTCAGTTCCTCATAGCGTTTCGAGACTTCTTCATATTCTTCAGAAGCCGCCAGATTCACTGCACCAAGTTTATCAAACTGCGCCTGAGCTTTTTCCAGTTTCGCCTGATGGGTTTTGACATCAATAGTTAAACCGCTGATGACTTCATGATTCAGTTCTTTTAATTGTTCTGAATAATGCTGCAAATCAGATTTGGCTGCCTGCCAGGCCAGACGTTTGGCTTCCAGTGCTGTACGCAGTTTTTCATCCTGCTGCTGGAAACTGTGACGCTGTTCAGTTAATTGCTGCTGTTTGCTCTGCACCTGATTTAATTCGATCTGCCAGTCGGCCCAGGTTTTTTGCAGCTTTTCAGTGATCTGCGCCTGTTCATTAAACTGGCTCTGTAAAGCAGGCAATTCTAGCTGTACCGGATCGACAAATTTCTTGGCTTGCTCGATTTGTAGATTAATTTGTTGATACTGTTCTATTAAAAATACCTGATCTTTTTCCAGCAATTCAATCTGCTGCTGACTCTGTACGCTTTGACGGCGCAGCAGTTCCAGTTCCTGCTGCGCTTGCTGGCTAAGCTGCTGCGAGTCATCTAACTGAGTGCTCAATGCTTCCAGCTGGAATTGCAGGGTTTTATAATTTGGTAGCGCTTGTTCCAGCTTAATATTCAGAGCATGCAGATCAATTTCCAGATCGTCTTTCTGCATGGCATCTTCTTCTAGCTGCTCATCGAGTTGTTGCAGCTGATGCTGTAATTGCTGCTTATGTAATGCGAAAGCCTGAGCACTACTTTGAACTTTGGCAATATTGACATCGAGTTGTTGCAGTTGCTTTTGTGTGTGCTTGTACTGCTCACTGATCGTTTGAATCTGGGTTTTTAACTCCTTCATCCGAAGATTCAGTTCAGGCAGTTGCTCTTCAGCCTGACTAAGTTGGGTATTCAGTGCTGATAACTGAAGCTCGATTTCCTCCAGACGGATACGATGACTCAATGCGCCCTGAGCGGCTTGGCTCGATTCATCATAATCCAGCGCAATCACCCAATCAGGCCCAACCTGATAGCCATCCAGACTGAGTAGGGTCTGACCTTGCAAAAGCCCAGTTTGAAGTTTCAAGGCTTGCGCTAATGAATCTACAACTGCAACCTGCTGCCACAGTGAATACTGTGGAGATTCAATCCAGTCGGCCAGACACACCGTATTGGCAATCTGAATTTCATCTTGCACAGTATATGGCTTTAACTGACGCGCCCGATCTTCAAGAAAGTTTTCACCCTCTGCCAGAATCTGGGCAGACAGCCATTTTGCCAGAAACTTTTCGATCAACTTTGCATGGTCTTTGCCTGCATCGTTGAGCTTAAGTACATGCATTAGCTGTAGTGCATCGGCCTTGGCATGTGGATTGGCTTTGGTCAGCAATTGACTGAGGTTGTTCTGTTCTGAATGCAGCACCTGAATTTCAGATTTTAACTGCATCAAGCACTGCTGCTGTTCTGCCTGCTCGGTCTGAACTTGAGCCAATTGATCTTGCAATACAGTGCGTTGCGCTTCACATGTGAATAGCTGCTGTTCGATCTCAGTCTTGTCTTGTTGATATTGCTCTAGCTCATCTTGTTGCGCTTGATGCTGAATCTGTATGCTCTGTTGCTGTACGGTCTGTTTTTGCTGTTCAATCCGCTCAATATTCTTGGCCAGTTGTTCACTTTGAGCCAACATTTGTAATTTACGCTGCTGCTGCTGTTCGACCTGAGTTTTGATTTGGGCAAATTGTGCCGCGACTGTTGTATGTTGTGATTTGAGATCAGCCAGATTTTGGCTCTGCGCCTGATTCTGGCCATCTTGCTGCTGCAATTGTGCTTGCTGATCTTCAGCTTGTTGCTGCAAGGTATCGAGTTGCAGTTCAATCAATTGCAAACGCTCTTTGGTCTGAGCTTTTTGCTGTTCCAGCTTGACCAGACTGGTGGAATTTTGCTCGAGCAAAGACTGTTTTTGCTGCAAGGTCATTTCCAGTTCGGCCAGTTTTTTCTCGGCCTGTTGCCATTCACTTTGCAAAGGTGTCGATTGCTGAATCAGACGCTGAAACAGTTCACTGGTACGACCTAAATCATGTTCAACCGTAGTCAGCTCGGAACGCACCAGCTTAAAATTATCTCCGAGAGTATTCATCTCCACGGTATATTCTTCTTGCAAGCGCTGGCTTTGTTCACACTGGAAAGACAGGATTTCAATCTTGATGCTGCAAATCTGTGCTTCCAGTTGCTTATATTGAATCGCGCTTTCAGCCTGACGTTTCAGGGTTTTTAACTGAGATTTCAGTTCAGAGGCAATATCTTCCAGACGCGACAGGTTTTGCGTGGTGTGATCCAGATGCAGCATGGTTTCACGGCGCCGTGCCTGATAACGCGAAACCCCGGCAGCTTCTTCAATATAGACCCGCATTTCATCCGGTTTGGCATCGACCAGACGGTTAATCATGCCCTGTTCAATAATCGCGTAAGAACGTGGCCCCAGACCGGTGCCCAGAAAAATATCGGTAATGTCACGACGCCGGCATTTACTGCCATTCAAGAAATATTCAGACTTGCCATCGCGGTTGACCTGACGGCGGACTGCCAGTTCATTATAGGCATTATAAGCGCCGCCCAGTTTGCCATAGGTATTGTCAAAGCGCAGTTCCACACTGGCCATGCCCACCGGTTTACGCTTGGCAGTTCCGGTAAAAATCACGTCCTGCATGCTGCCACCACGCAGCTGGCGCGCACTGGACTCACCCATAACCCAGCGTATGGCATCAATGACGTTAGATTTACCACACCCGTTCGGTCCCACGACTGCAGTACGATTATCTTTAAAATGTAAAGTGGTACTGTCGGCAAAAGATTTAAAGCCTGAAAGTTTTAAACTGCTTAAACGCATAATGTCCTGATTTAACGTCGTGAGCGTCTGGCCCACGCGAGTTCAATTTGTTTCATCCGTGTCAGAGATTCCAACACAAGGTTGCGTAAGTGTCGACAAAAATCTTCCATAAATAAAGCGGCCTGATGGGTTTTTCGTATCAGAATTGCTTCAGTGACCAGTTTAAATAAGTCGAAAGATTCCTGTAACTCGCGTCTGGAAATATTCAGGGTCAGGAAATAGCTACGCCGCAAGCAAGGTAACAGTTCCTGATAGTAGCGCATCAGATAGGGATTTCCGACCATCTCATGTTGCTGGGCCATGCCCTGAAAGATCAGATCATAAAACTTTTCTGTATGTCCTTGGCGAGTTTCTGCTTCTAATTGTTCTAATAATAGCTGAATGCGCTCGGCTTCATGACTCCGCCAGGTTTCAGCCATACGATGCACCATCTGCCCCAGCAATAAAGAGGTAATATCAAATAAGGCCCGCACCTGCAAGGCTGACATTTCCGAGACAATGGCACCGCGACGCGGATAAATTTCAATCAGCTGGGTGCGTTCCAGCAACAGCAGGGCTTCACGAACCGACCCTCGACTGACATCCAGCTCCGAGGCAATCCTGAGTTCCTGTATACGTTCGCCTTCGACCAATTCGCCGCGAATAATCTGTTCGCTAATGTGTTTGGCAATCTGCTCAGACAAACTGTGTGCTTGTTCTAATGGCATACCGTTCCTGTCTTTATTTTTATGGATACTGGTTCAGCCCGTGATTTGGGCTATGTTGCTATTAGACAGAATTTTTTCAATAATTACTGTGACATTGTCAGACAATCTTGTGTCTCTACAGCCAACTCAAGTTCACAAAAAAGGAGAATAGTGAACTATTCTCCTTAGGTGATACATCAGTTCAACCTAAAAACTTAAATCAGGCCATAAAACCTTGATAAATAAAATACAGGCCGACGGTGGTCAGTAAAGCCGCAAAACATTTTTTCAGTACCGCAGGTGAAAGTAAATGTGCCACTTTTGCACCGAGTTTGGCGGTAAAAAAACTCATCATACTGATGCCAATAAAGGCATAAATATGGATATAGCCAATCGTATTTGGTACTGTGACCTGGGCCTGTTGACCAAACCAGATAAAGCCTAGTGCGCCTGCCACGGCAATCGGCAATCCACAAGCCGCAGAGGTCGCCACGGCTTTTTGCATCACGATGCCACAGCGATTCAAAAACGGGACTGTCAGACTACCGCCACCAATCCCAAAGATCGCCGATGCCACACCAATCCCACCGCCCGCAGCGAGTTGTACCGGGGTTGAAGGCAATTTTTTATTCGGATCGACCTGAACATTGGCGCCTTTAAACATTCTAAACGCCACCCAGACTGCAAAGAACCCGATCAACAGCTGCAAGCCTTGACCAGATAAATAGTCAGCAATCCCTGCGCCCAGGAAGGAACCAATAATCAAGCCGGGTGCCAGATTACGAAATACCGACCACAACACGGCACCTCTTTGATGATGCGCCATGACCGAACTGATTGAGGTGACAATAATGGTAGCCAGAGAAGTCCCCACCGCCATGTGCATAATCACGCTGGGATCGTACTGGAGCTGGGTAAAAACAATGTACAGAATCGGCACAATAATCAAACCACCACCAACCCCAAACAGGCCAGCGGTAAATCCTGCAATTGCACCAATCAATAAATATATGATTAACTCCATAACGATATTTACCACGTTTAGATTCAAATGGATGTAGAAACTCGTGAACTGCAACAACGATTAAGCGATGCAGGCCAGCTTCCGGAAGTATTGCTCATCAAACCGATTACCACATCGACCAATGACGATGTGCGGGAATTGGCAACCAAGGGGGTACAGCAGGTTCTGGTCTGTAGCCATGTGCAGACCCAAGGCCGTGGACAGCGCCAGCGTCAGTGGATTTCACCTGAAGGGAATATCTATTTAAGCACATTGCTGCATACACAAAAACCCATCGATGGCCGTTTGGCTCTGGAAATTGCGTTAAATATCCTGCAAATGCCCAGTCTACAAGGGCTGGACTTGCAAGTAAAATGGCCGAATGACCTGTATAGCGTCAAAGGCAAATGGGGCGGCATTCTGGTAGAACCGATTTCACCTACGCAAGTGGTGGTCGGGGTCGGGATCAACCTCAGCCCAATGTCTGCTGAGGTTCCCGAGCAGCAAGTGACCTCATTGAATGAGTTGGGCCTGCATCCGGGTTCACGCATTCAGCTGATTGCAGAACTGTATCTGGCGATTCAGCAAGCCGGACAATGGTTTAGTTATGGCAGCCAGAATCTGTCTGGTCGTTTCAATCGACATGCCGCTTTTATCCAAGAGAGGGTTGAATTTACCGATCTGCAAGGGCAATATTCAGGAAAATTTCTGGGTATTCAGGATGATGGCGCTGTTAAAATCGCAACTGAAACAGGTGTCCACATCTTTTACCAAGGTCAATTACGGCTCAAAAATAATCCTTGAACAGGCATAATCCATGAAGAAACTATGGCTAGATATTGGCAATACCCGACTCAAATACTGGATTACCGAACAAGATCAGATCATTGAACATGCAGCGGAATTACATTTACAATCCCCTGCCGATTTGTTACTTGGCCTGATCCAGCACTTTAAAACGCTGGATCTGGATCAGGTCGGATTGTCTTCGGTTCAGGACAAAACCAATAATGAGCGCATTCTTAGTATATTAGATGGTCTGCATATTCCAGTGATTTTTGCTCAGGTGCAGGCCCAATATGCTGGCCTGATTTGTGGCTATGATGAACCCACACAACTGGGGATTGACCGCTGGCTACAGGTACTTGCTGTCGCGACCCAGCCTCATGAGAATTATTGTGTGATTAGTTGTGGTACAGCGCTGACCATTGACCTGATTCAAGGACAACAACATTTAGGCGGTTTTATTCTGCCAAATTTATATTTACAACGTGATGCACTGATTCAGAATACCAAAGGTATTAAAATTCCGGATGCCGCATTTTCTGAGCTCAATCCCGGACGCAATACCATCGATGCAGTACATCATGGCATTCTGCTCGGTCTGCTCAGCACCATTGAAAAAGTGCTGCATGATTTTCCGGCACAGCTGGTACTAACCGGTGGAGATGCTCCACTGTTTGCCCAACATCTTGAGCCGTATCAGCCGAGGATTGAACCTGATCTTCTGCTTAAAGGTTTGCAGCATTTTGCGGCTCATTTGCCAGATACAGTTTCATGATTTCGAGCAATTGAGGAAATTCGGTAAATCCATCACATTTGTTAAAATGTCCGGCTTTTTTAATCTCAAAAATTTGAGCATTTAAGCTGTGGGCCAGGCGCAAGGAAACCGGTGCAGGTACAAAAGGATCATTACTGGAGATCAGTATGACCGCGCGTTTATAGCTATACGGCAGGTTGTTCAGATCCAGTCGTGTCGCCTGCAGCATTTTATTCAGTTCCGACCAGGCCACCAGCGGTGTATCGAAAGCTGAAACCAGAATAACCCCGCCGATCTTGCGGTGCTGCTGGAGATAATGTTGCTGTAAAAAACTTAAAACACTGAGTCCACTCAGGCCATGGGCAACTAAAAACGTATGCTCATCCAGATGTGGAATATGCAGTTTCAGATTTTGCTGCCATTCTTCTAGATCAGGCTGAAAAGGATTGGCCAGCATAATCCGTTTTGAATCAACACCGACATTTTTGAGTTGGCGACTCAGCCACGGATACCAATGGTCATTTGAGGTGGCCTGATAATCAGGCACGATATAGACTTTGTTGATTATATTTTTCATCGTGTTTTACTTATTATAATTGAGCACAAAGTGCTTTGGCAAAAAATACTATTAAACAGTCTGAAGATGAAATTCAAGTAACTTTTTGCATCCCATCTCAGACTCAATTTGCAAATTGAACGAATCCAACAACCTGCTTAAGATTCAGCTTTAATCAGATAAGGCTCAATCACTTTCCAGAGTTCTGGCAGGTCGGTACAGCCTTCTGAATCGATAAAATGTCCCTGATGCTTGGCACTCACCACAATCGCATCCAGACTGTCTGCCTGTTCCAGGCTAAATTCAGGCTCCACCCGATCATCGCCTTCAGAATAAATCACCACACGTTCTGCCACCTGCTGTTTAAGCAGATCAAAATCGATCTCAGCAGCATCAATAAACGGATTGACTTCATCTAAACGACCCAAGCGGCCATTAAATCCTGCGATCAATACCAATTGCTGAATCTTTTGCTGTTTTAATTCTCTGGATAAGTAATGCAATACAGCCACAGTTCCCAGGCTATGCCCGATAAAAATACTGTCTTCATCAATCCCCTCAATCTGCTCACGCATTTGCTGGTCCCACACCTCCAGCTTGGGTGTGGTCGATGGGTCAAGTCGCAGTACTTTTAAGCTGACATTTTCCTGTTGGGCTTTTTCCTGAATCCATGGAAACCAGTTTTCTTCAGGGCTTGCAGTATAACCATGAACGATGATCACTTGAGCCATTTTAAATTTCTCTTTGTTTTGTGCTGATATTCCTGAGTCTGCCTGATTGGATTTTTATTTTGGGTAAGTAAATGTTGTTTTGTTTAAACCGGTTTTCTGATTGATACATAATAAAAAAGGCGCATTTCGCGCCTTTTTTAAATCAGAATCTTATTTCTTGTCATTGCCGCCGAACAGTGGACCCATGCCACCGCCGCCGCCAAACTGTTTCTGCAAACCACCGAGTGATTTCATCATTTTTGCCATACCTGACGGATTGGCAAATTTCTTCATCATCTTGGCCATTTGCGCATGTTGCTTGATCAGCTTGTTTACTTCAGCCACTTCCATACCGCAACCTGCCGCGATACGTTTTTTACGGCTTGGGTTCATCAAGTCTGGATTACGGCGCTCTTTGATGGTCATCG
This sequence comes from Acinetobacter sp. YH12156, assembly GCF_013418235.1. Classification (NCBI taxonomy): domain Bacteria; kingdom Pseudomonadati; phylum Pseudomonadota; class Gammaproteobacteria; order Moraxellales; family Moraxellaceae; genus Acinetobacter; species Acinetobacter sp. YH12156. Next base: position 46,991 of record NZ_VPCL01000004.1, on the reverse strand, counting down.
ACTGGATAATCGCTTCCATTTTCTTGACCTGCTTTTCTGGATTGGCTTGAGCCAATGCATCCTGCAGACCGGCATTGCTCATGCCAGGAAGTTTGTCCAGGAAGCCCATCATGCCGCCCATCTTGTTCATCTGCTCAAATTGCATCAGCATGTCTTCAAAGTTGAAGCTGCCGCCTTTTTGCAATTTTTTCGCCATTTTTTCGGCTTTTTCTTTGTCGACCTTGCGCTCAAGTTCTTCGACCAAAGAAAGTACGTCACCCATACCCAAAATACGCTGTGCGATACGTTCAGGATGGAATGGCTCCAGGGCATCAAGCTTTTCGCCCATACCGAGGAATTTGATTGGCTTACCGGTAATGGCACGCACAGACAATGCCGCACCACCGCGCGCATCACCGTCCGTTTTGGTCAGGATCACACCGGTTAAAGGCAAGGCATCATTAAAGGCTTTGGCAGTATTAGCAGCATCCTGACCAGTCATGGCATCGACCACGAACAAGGTTTCAGTTGGCTTGATGGCTGCGTGAAGCTCTTTAATTTCGTCCATCATGTCATCGTCAATATGCAGACGACCTGCAGTATCGACAATCAACACATCTGCGAATTGAATCTTCGCCTGTTCAATCGCACGATTTACAATCGTAATCGGTTTTTCGTCTGCGCTAGATTCCAGGAAAATCGCACCGACTTCGCCTGCAACCGTTTGTAGTTGCTTGATCGCTGCGGGACGATAGACGTCGGCAGAAACCATTGCCACTTTTTTCTTTTGACGTTCTTGTAAAAAGCGTGCCAATTTTGCTGCAGTGGTGGTTTTACCTGCACCTTGCAGACCTGCCAGCAGGACAACGACCGGTGGTTTTGCGGCAAGGTCAAGGCTTTCATTGGCCGCGCCCATCATTTTGGTCAATTCGTCATGAACGATTTTGACAAAAGCCTGTCCAGGAGATAACTGAGTCATCACTTCCTGGCCCAATGCTTCTTCCTTAACTTTCGCGATGAATTCACGAGTTACAGGTAACGCAACATCGGCCTCAAGAAGCGCCATACGCACTTCACGTAACGTATCTTTAATATTGTCTTCGGTTAGCTGCCCTGAGCCAGTAACATTTCTTAAACTCTGCGTGAGTCGTTCTGTTAAGGTATCAAACATTGCAAAATCCGCTTAAAATAGCCATGAGCAAAAAATTGTTTCTTAAAATAGAAAATTTATGCATAGAATGCTATAGGATACTGTAGTTCGCAGCGAATTTATATAAATGAATATTCATCACCCTTAAAAAGGTTTGACATGGTTAGCCTCCCCTTGGTTTACACGATCTTAGCATTAGTCGCTTATACCGCTTCCTTCTGGTATCTGTTCATTCATTTAATGTCTAAACGTACTCCTAATCAATGGTTTGTTTCGCTAACTGCCCTGCTTGGACTGGGCTTACATGCGCTGGTTTTATATGGCGATATGCACACCCCGCTTGGCATCAATTATGATGTCTTTGCCCTGTTTTCCTTTACCTCTGGTCTAATGCTGTTACTCAGCATTATTTACAGTACTTATCGTCCAATTATTGCCCTAAATCTGATCGGAATTCCAGTAGCTGCCACAGGTTTGATCCTCGGTTTTGTCTTTACTCAGCCTGCAAAAATCATCGCACAAAACTCTTTGGGTCTGGATATTCATATTATCCTGTCTTTATCTGCTTATGCCGTATTGCTCATGGCGACCATTCAGGCCGTGATTTTGCGACTGCAGGATCGTGAACTCAAAAAGAAACAGAAACGCCGGGTCTGGGTCAGTTTATTACCTTCTTATCAGGACATGGAATCACTGCTGTTTGATATGCTGATGACCGGTTTTGTTTTACTTACCCTCGCTTTAGGCTTTGGCTTTTTTACCATCGACAATTTCTTTGCCCAGCATCTGGCACATAAAACAGCGTTCAGTATTATTTCCTGGCTGGTTTATGGTTCACTATTAATCGGACACTGGAAGTTTGGCTGGCGTGGCCAGAAAGCCGTGCGCTTTACCCTACTCGGTTTTGGTTTGCTGGCACTGGGTTTTATTGGTTCTAAATTCGTGCTGGAAATGATCTTGGGGCGATAATTCTGAGCCTTGAAATATTCAATTCATTGTTCAATGAAAAGGCTTTAGCTTGAGTATTCTTTAAAGGATTATACGCCCCGCACGCACTGATAATGGCCAGCGAATGACTCTAGGCAATTCTGGATCTTCCCATTCTGGCAATAAGGCATCTGCCAGTACATTCAGTGGATTATGTCCGAGTGCTTGAGTTGCTGCTTTCACGGCTGACCAGGTACTCATATAAACAATCAGCTGATAAAAATTCCACTCCACCTCAAGCATAAGTGGTGAAATTGAAATTTCCTGAAATGGAAATGGTAGATTTTTATATCCTTCATCTACATGGCGACCATTCAGGCCGTGATCTTGCGGCTTCAGGATCGCGAGATGAAAAAGAAGCAAAAACGCCGGGTTTGGGTCAGTTTGTTACCTTCTTATCAAGACATGGAATCACTCCTGTTTGATATGCTGATGACCGGTTTTGTTTTACTTACGCTCGCTTTGAGCTTTGGCTTTTTCACCATCGATAATTTCTTCGCCCAACATCTGACACATAAAACTGCGTTCAGTATTATTTCCTGGCTGGTTTATGATTCACTATTAATCGGACACTGGAAGTTTGGCTGGCGTGGCCAGAAAGCTGTGCGCTTTACCCTGTTCGGTTTTGGCTTGTTGGCACTGGGTTTTATTAGTTCTAAATTCGTGCTGGAAATGATTTTGGTACGTTAACATACGCTAACCTAAAGCCAACACTGCGTTTGAGTGCCGTCATCAAAATGTCATATTCAAAAATTATGGTTAAAGTGCATTAAAAATACACCAAGGATCATGATGATAAAATTACTTTCAGGTTTAGCACTACTTTGTTTATCAAGCGCAAGTTTCGCAGATTATCACTGTCACGGTAGCATTAAAGATCGCACGATTGATGATAATGTCAGTATCAGCCAAAACTGTCAGATTGATAATGCCAACATTAAAGGCAATGTCATGCTGTATCAGGGTGCTCAAGCAGTAATTTCAAATACTGCGATTGATGGCAATCTGGAATCGAAAGGACGTTTTAGCTCAGTTCTGGCGCAACATAACCGGATTGACGGCAATATCCAGCTAGAAGGCGGTCAGACGATTCAGCTCACTGCCAATCAGGTAGAGGGTGATATCCAGCTGAAAAAGAATACCCAAAAAATTACTGTAAATGACAATGTGGTTGACGGTAATTTGCAATGCGAATCCAACCGCATTCAACCAATCGGTGGCAATAACCGGGTCAATGGTGACAAAGAAGGTCAATGTCGCCGTTTATAATTTTTATAAATGAAATAAAAAACTTGGCTGATACAATCATCAGCCAAGTGCTAAATTAATGATCCTTTTTAATTTGATATTCCGCATCAAAGGCCTGATAGTTCAGGCGATCTGGTAAATCTTCAGACAACGGTTCAACTTCCTGCATCGAAGAAAGACAGCGTTCTGTCAGCTGAATATATTCCTGTGTCCCTTTGCTTTTCCAGGCAATTTCTTTGGCGTCCAGAGGACGAATGACCCGCGCCGGACTACCGAGCACCAGTGAATTTTCCGGAATTTGAGCTTTGGCTTTAACCGTGCTATTGGCACCGATAATGGTATTTTCACCAATTTCGGCTTCATCCAGAATCACGCTGTTCATGCCGACCAGTACATTTTTGCGAATGATACAGCCATGTAAAATCGCGCCATGTCCGATATGGCCATATTCTTCGACCAGCGTGACGCTACCGGGAAAGCCATGAATGGTACAGGAATCCTGAACATTGGCATTTTTTTGGATGTGAATCCCGCCAAAGTCGGCTCTTAAAGTAGCGAAAGGCCCGATATATACGCCCTCTTCAATCACCACATCCCCGATCAGAACGGCTTGCGGATGCACATAAGCGCGAGGGCTGACCACAGGAATCACACCATCAATGGCATAACACGGCATTATTTTATTCCTTTAAAAATGCAGAATTAGATTAGCTAACGGCTTCGAGTCGCAAACCGCCAAAACGTTTATAAAATTGTGGATGTACTGGCGGCATCGAACCTTCCGAAGTTCGGGCGATCTCCATAAAGAACTCATCCCCTGCTGCAACCACGGTTTGATATAAATTACTGCTCAGATTACGGGCATTCAGGGAAAGCCAGTTGGATGGCAATAATTCAAACGGCAGATTCGGATCCTTTAATAAAATCCGGCGGAATTGATGAATCAGCAAAATACGCAACTGAAAAGCCTGAACCGGATCCAGTTCATCTTCCTGTTCTACCATATGAAAGAATTCCCGGAAATCCGCAATGAATTTTTCATAACGCTGATGCAGTTCCTGCACCGGCCAGTTGGTGGCCACCATGCGTTTTACAGTTGGATAGGATTCCTGCCAGAGCTGCAAGGTTTCGGCCTTAAACACCACCACCTGATCGGTCATTTTCAGGTTCAGCAGCAGGTTTTGCAGTTTCTGGTGATCACAGCCCGGATAGGCCATGACATTGGTAGCGATATTGGCAAAACCCAGCCATTCCAGTTCTTTTTTCAGAACCAGTTTATTTTCCAGTTCCACCGAACTGAGCAGCACCAGATCCCATTTCTGATCCCATTCGGTGTGCTGAAAACTGTAAATTTTTTGATCCGCCATAATAAAACGCTGGCGGCTGCTTTCGGTCACACGGTAATAGCTGGTGCGGCCAATTTTTTCAGACATCAGCCAGCCGTTTTGGACCAGACGGAATACGGCAGTCCGTACCGATCGTTCATTAAATCCGAATACATCCATAAGCTGAATCAGGCTGGCCAGACTGATAATGCCACCGCGGTGAAAAATACAGTCACCGAAGATGGTCATGATTAATGAGGTTCCGCTGAGTGCTTCAGTTTGAATAAAGTCATCAATTATTTGTTTTAATTTCGGATTCATTGCGTTTAACTTTACCTTATAGAAACTGGATGATAGACCATTTGGCTATCATCCAATAGTACTTCATGCAGACTTGCGGATATCAAAAACGCGCTGTGCCTTACCTTCAGAGCGTGGCAGACTCCCTTCAGGCAACACTTCGACATTTACGGTGATTCCGACCATGGTTTTAATCTGGCCCTTAAGCTGAGTTGCCAGCTGGTGCGCCATAATGTCACTACTATCTTTACGCATTTCAGTACGGATATGCAATGTATCCAGATGTCCCTGTTTGCAAATCTGGATTTGGTAGTTCGGAATCAGTTGCTGGATCTGTAAAATCTGCTCTTCAATCTGCGATGGGAAGACATTGACACCACGGATAATCATCATGTCATCACTACGGCCCACAATCTTGTCCATACGGCGCATGGTACGTGCCGTGCCTGGCAATAAACGGGTCAGATCGCGGGTACGGTAACGGATTACCGGCATGCCTTCTTTGGTAATAGTGGTAAATACCAGTTCACCTAGCTCACCGTCTGCCAGCACTTCGCCAGTTTCAGGATGAATGATTTCAGGATAAAAATGATCTTCCCAAATGGTTGGGCCATCTTTGGATTCGAGACATTCCATTGCAACACCTGGCCCCATCACTTCAGACAGACCATAAATATCCAGCGCATCAATGCCTAGACGCTCTTCAATTTCCTTACGCATTTCATTGGTCCATGGTTCTGCACCAAATACACCGGTTTTAATCGAACAGTTTTTGGCTGTGCCAAATTTCTTCTCAAGCGCTTCAATAATATTCCGGCAGTAAGATGGTGTAACCATCAGTGCTGTCGGTTTAAAGTCATGGATTAGTTGCGCCTGTTTATCGGTTTGTCCGCCAGACATTGGGATCACGGTTGCACCCAAACGCTCAACGCCATAATGCGCACCTAGACCACCAGTAAACAGGCCATAACCATAAGACACCTGAATGATATCTTTACTGCTCAAGCCGGCTGCGCGTAATGAACGTGCCACCACGTCTGACCAGACATTAATATCATTCTGGGTATAACCGACCACGGTCGGCTGACCGGTGGTGCCAGAAGAGGCGTGCACACGTACAATCTGTTCCTGTGGTACAGCGAACATGCCAAACGGATAGTTATCGCGTAAATCCTGTTTGGTGGTAAACGGGAATTTGGCCAGGTCTTCCAGAGAATTAAAATCATCCGGATGCACACCCGCATCATCAAATTTCTTTTTATAAACCGGACTGTTCTGATAAGCATGCTGCAGGGTCTTTTTCATCCGCTGTAGCTGGACACTGCGTAACTCATCAACCGATACTTTTTCAATTTTTTCCATTGCATTGTTATTCATATTCTTACTCCTGACGCAGTCTTCCTGACCACGGTTTAATTCATTGATTGAATGATGTGTTTAATCCATATTTTCTAAAACCAGTGCAACACCTTGACCGACACCGACACACATGGTGCACAGTGCATATTTTCCTTGACGGCGTTTCAGTTCATGCATAGCGGTAATCACCAGACGGGTACCACTCATACCCAGTGGATGACCCAAAGCGATAGCACCGCCATTCGGGTTGATTCTGGAATCATCGTCTTGCAAGCCAAGTTCACGAATCACGGCCAGCGACTGTGCTGCGAATGCTTCATTCAGCTCAATCACATCCATCTGTTCCAGACTCAGGCCAGTCTGTTTCAGCACTTTATGTACTGCTGGCACCGGGCCAATACCCATATATTTAGCTTCAACACCGGCGCTGGCCATCCCGATCACTTTGGCTTTCGGGCTCAAACCATACTGCTCGGCAAACTGCTGATTGCCCAGCAATACGCAAGCTGCACCGTCATTGACACCCGAAGCATTGCCGGCAGTGACTGAACCGCCTTCTTTACGAAATGGGGTTTTTAAGGCTGCCAGATTGTCCAGCGTCGTCTCTACACGCGGGTGCTCATCTTGGGAAATAGTGAGGGTGGTTTTCTTCGGACCTTTGACCTCTACCGGCAGAATTTCTTCGGCAAAAATACCCTTCTGCTGCGCTACTGCAGTTTTCTGCTGGCTGTGATAGGCAAACAGATCCTGGTCTGCACGGCTGATCTGATATTTTTCAGTGACGTTTTCGGCCGTTTCCGGCATGCTGTCGACGCCAAACTGCGCTTTAAATTTTGGGTTGATAAAACGCCAGCCAATCGTCGTGTCATAAATTTCAGGGGTCCGGCTAAAGGCAGTCGTAGGTTTGGATTGCACAAAAGGCGCACGGCTCATGGATTCTACACCACCGGCCAAAATAAACTGTGCTTCACCCGATTTGATGGCACGTGCGGCAAGTCCAATCGCATCCAGACCTGAGGCACATAAACGGTTTACGGTGAGTGCTGGAACAGATTCAGGCAACCCTGCGAGTAAAGCAGCCATACGCGCCACGTTACGGTTATCTTCACCGGCCTGATTGGCACAGCCCAAGATCACTTCATCCAGTTCTGCCCATGGCAAGGTAGGATGCCGATCTTTCAAATATTGAATCGGTAGCGCTGCCAGATCATCGGCACGAATGCTGCTCAGTCCACCAGCATAGCGTCCGATCGGGGTGCGAATTCCATCAAAAATATAAACCTGTTCCATGATTCTTCCTTTTAGCCAGCAACACGTAATGGTTGCTGCTGAGTTTCCTGTGCATGTCCCTGCACCGCTTTCTTTGCTAAATATATACTAGTTCTATAGCGATCTTCACCATAAATACGATACATATTTTCTAAAATTTGTAAAATTGTGTAATATCCGATTCTATCTGCCCACTCAAATGGACCACAAGGATAATTCACACCATATTTCATAGCAGAATCAATATCTTGCTCTGATGCAATAGCATGCAATACTGCTTCACAGGCTTCATTCACCAACATGGCAATACTACGTATAACATAAAGACCTGGATGATCCTTAGACCAAATAGGTATCATATCCATACCTATAAGGAATAGCTCCACTGCCTGGCGCTGTTCAGCACTACACGCCGGTGATGCAACGACTGGAATAGCCTGGGCATTTTCCCAATCTGCATGCCAGTCCATCAACACCACGGGGTCATGCTGATAAGCCAGTTCAACCGACTCGCCGAGCGATAATCGCAGGGAAAGATCACCAATCAGGATTTCATTCTGTTCTGCCGCCTGAAAACTCAGCTCTACATGAGAGGCCTGTTTTAAACGTTCAATCAGGGCTAAGGAATGTAGCCATTCACCTTTTACCGTGACTTTGAGCTTATTCAGCGACTTGGCATAACACACTGGCAATTCATATACAGGTGCAGGCTTGGACTGCGTGTAATCATAAAAACCCTGACCGGACTTGCGGCCATAACAGCCGGCATCGACCAGTTCTTTTTGAATCAAGGATGGGCGGTAGCGTGGCTCATAGAAAAACTCCTGATAGACACTTTGCGTGACCGAGAAATTCACATCCTGACCAATCAGGTCCGTGAGTTCGCACGGTCCCATGGCAAAACGGCCACATTCACGCATGATGTAATCGAGCTGTTCCGGTGTAGTGGCATTTTCCTGTAAGGCGCGAAAGGCTTCGGCATAATAAGGTCGTGCGACACGATTGACGATAAAACCGGGCGTCGATTTGGCTCGTACCGGAACCTTGTTCCAGTCCTTCATCAGATCAAATACTGCATCGGCAATCCTTGCTGAAGTTTTCAGTCCGCGGATAATCTCGACCAGTTTCATCACGGGGGCCGGATTAAAGAAATGCAGCCCAATCACCCGTTCCGGATTCGGAATCGCCGAGGCAATTGCAGTAATGGAAATCGAGGAAGTATTGGAAGCAAAAATCGTCTGTTCCGGGCAAATGGCAGCCAGCTGTTGAAACAGATTTTGTTTCACTTCTTTCTTTTCGACAATGGCTTCAATAATCAAGCCCGCATCGACCAACTGTTGAATATCTTCGGCCACGATCAGATTGGCGAAGGTACTCTCCAGCAATTGCTGGGTCATTTTGCCATTCTGTACCCGCTTGCCAAGCTGCGCCTTTAAAGCAGTCAAGGCACTCTGAACTTTGCTGCGATCGAGGTCAAACACATAGGTCGGATGCCCGTGCATGGCGGCCAGTTGCGCAATACCAATTCCCATGGTTCCCGCACCGACCACAGCAACTTTGACGTATTCCAAATTGATCTGCTGCATGATTTAGCATCCTTTATATTCAGGTGTACGTTTTTGCATAAAGGCTTGTACACCTTCTTTATAATCGCTTGAACGTCCAGCCAGACGTTGCAGGTCACGCTCCAGAATGAGCTGCTGATCCAGATTATTGTCGGCTGCGGCATGAATGGCTTTTTTGATTAGTGACAGGCCATAAGTCGGCTGCTTGGCCAAATGCTCGGCCAGTTTTTTCGCTTCCACTTGCAGTTGCTCATCTTCAACCACCTGCCAGATCATGCCCAGTTGTACTGCGCGCTCAGCCGGAATTTTATCGCCGAGCATCGCTAAGCCCATCGCCTGGGCACGCCCGACCAGACGCGGCAAGAACCAGGTGCCGCCTGAATCTGGTACTAAACCTAGACGACAAAAGGCCTGAATAAAGGAAGCCGATTTTGCAGCAACTACAATGTCACAGGCCAGTGCAATATTGGCACCGGCCCCTGCGGCCACACCATTCACCGCACAAATTACCGGTTTTGGCATCTCGGTAATTAGTTTGATTAAAGGGTTGTAGTATTTTTCAATCGACAGGCCTAAGTCCGGTGCATCGGCATTCGGATCGACCACACGGTCATTCAGATCCTGACCGGCACAGAAACCACGGCCTTCAGCTGAAATCACCACGGCACGAATCTGGCTGTCTTTGGCCCAGGCCTTGATGACCTTGGAGACTTCCTGATGCATGGTTTCATTAAAGCTGTTGAGCTGTTTTGGACGGTTAAAGGTCAGGTAGCCCACTGCATTTTTTTCTTCGACAATAATTGTTTGATATTCCATTACACACCTCTAAATTCTGGTTTTCTTTTTTGTAAAAATGCATTGATGCCTTCCTGGCGATCTTGGGTTGCCGCCAACCAGACAAAATGTTGTCGTTCCAGTTTCAGCCCCTGACTTAAAGTCACTTCATGAATTGACTTTAAAGATTGCTTGATGGCACGAATGGCCAGCGGTGCCTGCTTGGCAATTTTTTCTGCCATTTCCAGTGCGTATTGCACGGTCAGTCCTGCCGGACAAACCTGGCTGCTCATGCCATGTTGCAATGCGGTCTGTGCCGAAATCATTTCACCGGTCATGGCCCAGCGCATCGTCAATTGCTGACCGACCAGACGAGCCAGACGCTGTGTTCCACCAGCACCCGGCAGCATACCTAAACCGATTTCCGGCAAGGCAAACTGGGCATTTTCTCCAGTCAGCACCATGTCACCATGCAAAGCCAACTCAAAACCTGCACCAAAAGCATAGCCATTTACGGCCATGATTAAAGGCTTGGAAAATTCATCAATTTTTTTCCACAGCAGTGGGCGCTGATCCTGCTGGATGCTGACCACATCTAACTGTGCCAGCTCATTTAAATCAGCACCGGCAGCAAAGCATTGCGTATTTCCGGTGATGACCACGGCTTTCACAGCAGCATCTGTTTCCAAGTCCTGTAGACAGGCTGCAATGTTTTGCAAGGTGGCATTGTTTAAGGCATTGCGCTTTTCCGGACGGTTTAACTCGATCAGTACCACACCTGGCTTGGGTGAGCTGGTTTTAATGTAGGTCATCCTTGAACTCCTGCTATGCTCAGCAATTGATTCCGTACTTATTCATCAAAACTCAGACGTACATTGGCTGTGGTCGGACGTGCCTGACAGCTCAGCACATAACCTTTCTGGATTTCGTCTTCTTCCAGGCTGTAGTTGACTGCCATTTCGACCTGACCTTCAAGCACCTTACATTTACAGGTTGCACAAACGCCGCCCTTACAGGCATATGGCAGGTCCGCTCCGGCACGTAGCGCAGCATCTAAAATACTGTCATCCTGTTTGGAGACTTCCACAATCAGCTCGCGACCATCGAGGATGATATTGACGCGTTCTTCACTGCGGCTTTCCATCTGCTGGGCGGTTGCTTTCGGTGCAGTACCGGTATTAAAACGTTCAGTGTGAATCTTGCTGCGTTGAATGCCCCAAGTTGGTAATACCGTTTCCACCGCTGCCATCATTTCTTCCGGACCGCAAGCGAAACAGTGATCTGCTTCGGCTGAAATCAGATTGGCCTGGAACAGCTGCTGTAATTTTTCCGCATCAATCCGACCATTGAAAATGTCACTGTCATTCAATTCACGGGAAAAAATATTCACCAATTGCAAACGTTCTTTAAAACGGTCTTTCAGGTCCATGATCTGTTCAGAGAACATGGTCTGTTTCCAGGAACGGTTGCCATACACCAGGGTGAATGTTGCGTCCGCTTGACGGTTTAGCACCGACTTTACAATCGATAAAATTGGCGTAATGCCACTGCCTGCTGCAAACCCTAGATAATTCTGGCCACCGGCCTTGGCTGCTTTCTGAAAGAACACCCCTTGCGGTGGCATGACTTCCAGTACATCGCCCGCTTTGAGATGCGCATTGGCCCAGGTCGAGAACTGACCTTGATCAATTTTTTTAATCGCAATACTCATGTCTTCCTGAGTATCACTACAAATCGAATAGCAACGGCGCAGCTCGCCGTCATCGGTTAAATGACGAATGGTGAGGTGCTGACCCGGCTGATATTGAAAAGCATCCAACTGCTCAGGCGCGAGATCAAAGGCAATACAGATTGCCTGCTCGGTTTGTGGCTGAATTGATTTAATGGTTAATGGTATAAATTGGCTCATGGCAAAATCCTTCTTTTAGGTGGCGGTGTTCAGGCTTGTTATTGGTTTACCCTGCCCACCGCGCAATCGTTACAATTAAATACATTTGAAATAGTCAAAAGTTTCTAAGCAGTCCCGACATTGATATAAAGCTTTACAGGCGGTCGAACCGAATTCACTTAATAATTTGCTGTTGTTACTTAAGCACTGTGGACAGGTGATGCCATCGGTCAATGCCACATGCGTACCACAGCTATGTGACTGGCCTTGCGGCGGGGCAATACCATATTGCTGTAATTTGTGTTTGCCCGATTCACTCATCCAGTCCGTGGTCCAGGCTTCAGACAGATCCACAATGACTTTAACTGGCGTCAAACCGTTCGCCTCAAAAGCCTGGGTAATTTCTGCTTTTAATAAATCCGTGGCCGGACAACCGCTATAGGTCGGCGTGAGTCGCACCACAATTTCATCCTGCTGATTCAGCTCGATGCCACGAATCATGCCCAGATCAATCACTGACAATACTGGAATCTCTGGATCAGAAACCTGCTGTAAAACGTCCCAACATTGATCTTCTACGTGTCGAATCAGATTCATGCGACTCACTCCCTGTGATTGTGCCGAATTACCAGTTCATGTTTGGATATGAGCGCTGCATGTATTGCAGTTCAGCCAAAACGAAACCGAGATGTTCTGTATGTAAACCTTGTTTAGCACCACTACGATAAGCACCCAGCTCTGGCAAGCTTAATTCAAATCGAGCTAACTCGGCTGTAATGGTATCCAGCCACTGTGCTTTTAAACCTTCAATATTTGGAATTAAGCCGGTGTCTTCCAACTGTTTTTCATCAGCAGTCAGGACAAAAAGCTCTTCGGTAAAACGCCATAACTGGTTTAAACCTTGCTGGGTTTTTTCATGCGCTTCTGCTGTACCTAAACTTAAGCGTTCCATCCAGGTGGTGGAAAAACGCTGGTGATATTTCACTTCTTTGAGGGATTTCACTGCAAAGGCAGCTAGTTCTGCATGCTGACTTGCACTTAAGGCGCTAAACAATAAAGCGTGGTAGTGATCCATCAACCACTGGCGTACCAGGGTCTGGGCAAAGTCACCATTCGGCTGTTCACACAGCAGCAAATTACGGTATTCACGCTCGGTGCGGAAATAAGCCAGCTTGTCTTCATCACGGCCCTGTCCTTCCACTTCACCTGCCAAACTAAGAGCAGTACGTGCCTGACCGAGCAAATCCAGCCCAATATTAGCCAAGGCAATATCCAGCTCCAGTTCAGGAGCATGGCCACACCACTCTGCCAAACGATGTGACAGGATCAGTTGACTGTCACCCACATGTAAAAGAAATTCTGCCAATACTTGATTTGTCATACTCTTCACCTTTTCCTTTACATGTGCTCAATGCCAGCTGGAATGTTATAAAAGGTTGGATGGCGATAAACCTTGTCCAAAGCCGGTTCAAAAAATTCTGCTTTTTCATCTGGCTGTGAAGAGGTAATCAGTTCAGATTTCACCACCCAGATACTGATCCCTTCATTGCGGCGGGTATATACATCGCGGGCATTTTGTAGTGCGATTTCCTCATCCGGTGCACGCAGGCTGCCGACATGACGGTGACTCAGACCCTGTTTACTACGCACAAACACTTCATAAAGTGACCAGTTATTTTTGTTATTCATGAGCAAATTTCCTTATATTGATCAAACTATTTTTAAGCAACTTTTTGTGCTGCTGACTGTTGCTGCTGTTTTTGAGCATAGACGGCTGCGGAATCACGTACCCACTTGCCGCCTTCCCAGGCTTTTCGGCGTGCTTCGATACGCTCATGGTTACAAGGTCCCTTGCCTGCAAGAATCGCAAAGAACTCATCCCAATTGATTTCACCAAATTCGTAATGTCCGGTAGCTTCATTGAATTTGAGGTCTGGATCTGGAACGGTTAAACCTAGCTGTAAGACTTGCGACACGGTGTTATCGACAAATTTCTGACGTAGCTCATCGTTGCTGAATAATTTAATTTTCCACTGCATACTTTGTGCACTGTTCGGTGAATTATCGTCACTTGGACCAAACATCATCAGTGCCGGCCACCAGAAACGGTTCACTGCATCCTGTGCCATCTGCTTTTGTTCCGGCGTACCATTGGCCAATTCCATCATAGCTTCAAAGCCCTGACGCTGATGGAAACTTTCTTCTTTACACACACGCACCATAGCGCGGGCATAAGGACCATAAGACGTACGGCACAGCGCAACCTGATTGACAATTGCCGCACCATCCACCAGCCAGCCAATCGCGGCAACATCGGCCCAGCTCAGGGTTGGATAGTTAAAAATTGAAGAATATTTCATGCGACCGGCAATCAGTTTATCCATCATGTCGTCACGATCCGCACCCAAGGTTTCTGCAGCGCTGTACAGATACAAAGCATGACCGGCTTCATCCTGGACTTTTGCCATCAGCACGGCTTTACGTTTCAAGGTCGGTGCACGGGTAATCCAGTTGCCTTCCGGTAACATGCCCACCACTTCAGAGTGCGCGTGCTGACCGATCTGACGAATCAAAGTCTTACGATAAGCATCTGGCATCCAGTCCTTCGGCTCTATGGAAATATCCTTTTCAATCTTTTGATCAAAGATTTGTTGTTGATTATTCATTGTTCCCTCACTTATCCCAAGTGTTGATACATTCAAATTAAAACGATACGTAATTAAAATCAATATATATTTATTTGTATCATTTAATTTTTATGGCTTATTTTAAATAAATAATTGTTTTATATGATTAATTACTTTTAATTTTATTGTTAACTATTTTTAAACACAGATTTATGATTGACTTTTTTGCTTTTTAACGACAAATTATGAAACATCAAAATTAAAATACTTCTCAAAACGTATCATAAATGGAGTTTTACAATGTTAGAGTTAGATAGCGGCTCAAGCACAATGGATTATCAAGATGCTGAATTGACCCATAATCCTATTGTCATCAAAAGCTTAGCTTCATTGGTTTATGGTCAGGAATACACAGCGCAAGCCGGTTTACGTACGGTTTACCATGCCATAACCGGTGAAGCCGTTTATCAGGTCGGCAGTCAGGGCATCGATACCCAAGCCGTGGTGAATTATGCCAAACAGAAAGGCTCAACCATTGCCACCTGGACTTTCCATCAACGTGCCAATGCACTGAAGCAAGTGGCACAGTATTTATTAGAACGTAAAGAAGAGTTTTACCAGCTTGCCAAGTCAACGGGCTGTACCCGTAAGGATGCCTGGATTGATATTGAAGGTGGGATTGGAACCTTATATGCCTATTCGAGTTTGGTACGCCGTGAACTGAGTGATGAAACCGCATGGGTTGAAGACGCATGGATTCCGCTATCCAAGCAAGGCAACTTTGGCGCCAAACATATACTGAGTCCTAAAGCCGGTGTTGCCGTGCATATCAATGCCTTTAACTTTCCAATCTGGGGCATGCTGGAGAAAATCGCTCCTACGCTACTGGCAGGCGTACCCTGTATTGTCAAACCGGCGACCGAAGGTGCCGAGCTGACCCATGCCGTGGTCAAAGCCATTCATGAAAGCGGTTTCTTGCCAGAAGGTTCATTGCAGCTCATTTGCGGACAGGTTTATGATTTGTTTGATTATTTAAATCCTCAGGATACGGTCACCTTTACCGGTTCTGCATCAACCGGGCAAAAACTGCGTTCGCATCCACACTTAAATGCCTACTCGATTCCATTCACTATGGAAGCAGATTCGGTCAATAGTGCGATTTTGACGGCGCAAGCCAATGATGAAACGATTGATTTATTTGTTCGTGAAGTTTTCCGTGAAATGACCACTAAAGCCGGACAAAAATGCACCGCCATTCGTCGTGCCTTTGTTCCAGCCGAGCTGCTGGATACCGTGCAAAGTCGTCTGATTGAAAAACTGAAAAAAGTGGTTGTCGGTGATCCGGCTCAGGAAGGCGTGACAATGGGTGCTTTGGCCAGCGTCAAACAGAAACATGATGTCGCGGCAAAAGTTGAACAGCTGAGTCAAGATGCAGAGATTATATTCGGTAGTCACTTGCGTCAGGACTTTAAGATTCAAGTACAAAATACGGAGAAGTCTGCATGTTATCCACCAACAGTCTTGGTCTGCAAAGCACCGGCTCAGGCAGAAAATATTCATAAAATTGAAGCCTTTGGACCTGTAGTCACTTTAATGCCATATACTGACCTGGCTCAGCTGGCTGACCTGGTGGCACGTGGCGAAGGTAGTCTGGTAGCATCCATCGTACGCAATACCGATGAAAATATTGAACAACTGCTCAGCAAAATTGCGCCATGGCATGGCCGTGTCCATATTCTGGATGCTGAAAGTGCCAAAGAAAGTACCGGACATGGCTCGCCACTACCTTTGCTGGTGCATGGCGGACCGGGACGTGCCGGTGGCGGTGAGGAGCTCGGTGGCTTACGTGCAGTGAAACATTATATGCAACGGACTGCAATTCAAGGTTCCCCGAATGCCATGACCCAAGTCGGTCATAGCTGGACGGCTGGTGCTCAGGTCTTTGAAGACCGTGTGCATCCATTCAAAAAATCATTTGATGAATTGCGTATCGGTGAGCGTTTACTGACTGCACGACGTAGCGTGACCGAAGCCGATCTGGTGAATTTCGGCTGCCTGAGCGGTGATCACTTTTATGCGCATATGGACAAAATTGCTGCGGCAGAATCACTGTTTGGTGAGCGCGTGGCCCATGGTTACTTTGTGGTATCTGCCGCGGCCGGTTTATTCGTCGAGGCTGCTCCAGGCCCGGTCATTGCCAACTATGGCATGGACAACTTGCGCTTTGTAGAGCCGGTGAAAATTGGCGATACCATTCAGGTAGAACTGACCTGTAAGCAGAAAACTCCAAAAGCACTGCGCGATCCGACACAGAAACCACATGGTGTCGTGGTCTGGGATATTAAAGTCAAAAATCAGCGCAATGAACTGGTCGCAACCTATGATATTTTGACCCTGGTTGAGCGCGGCTAAACATTTAAACTCAAAAAAGGAATCATTATGATTCCTTTTTTTTCAATTCAAATACTATTTGTATCTATTCTTAAAAAACAGATTGACGTCAATCCAATTAAACTTTAGATTGATCAAACGCGATACAAAATAAAAATAATATATAAATTAAAAGTATCAAATAAATATCTCAAACGATCAGCACAGGATGTTGCATGATGAATGATAAATCGCTAGACATAGACATGGTTGAAAGGACGATTCAACCGCCCAATCAAAGTTTTGAGCCTACACCGACAGAAACGGCCGTGCCGCTGTCTGAACAGATTGAACCACCACCGGAAAGCAGCACCTACCAATGGTATGTGGTCGTCATTTGTATGGTGGCTTACATTCTGTCATTTGTAGACCGTCAAATTTTATCGCTCATGATTGAACCGATTAAAGCCGATTTAATGCTAAGCGATACCCAGTTCAGCCTGTTACAAGGCCTGGCCTTCTCTCTGTTTTATGCGATTATGGGTCTGCCCATTGCCGCGCTGGCGGATCGAAAGTCCCGGATTAAAATTATTGCGACCGGGATTGCATTCTGGAGCCTCGCTACAGCGGCCTGTGGTCTCAGTAAAAACTTTATTCAAATGTTTATTGCACGTTTGAGTGTGGGTGCCGGTGAAGCTGCGCTTTCCCCTGCCTTTTATTCAATCGTTGCCGATTTATTTCCCAAAGATAAATTAGGCCGTGCACTCGGGGTATATGCGATTGGTGCCTTTATTGGTTCGGGTTTAGCTTTCCTGATTGGCGGCTATGTGATTGGCCTGCTAAAAGATGTCAGCTTCGTGGCTTTACCGCTCATTGGTGAAGTAAAAACCTGGCAACTTACCTTTATGATTGTGGGTCTACCAGGTGTATTGCTGGCCCTGCTGATGGTTTTGACGGTGCGTGAGCCTGCACGTAAGGGCATGAAAGTCGGTCAGGATGGTCAGGTCATTAAAGCCTCTTTCAAAAATTCGATCGGTTTTATCAAGACACATAAAAAGACCTTTTTCTGTCATTTTATCGGCTTTTCTTTTTACACCATGATGCTGTATTCGCTGCTGGGCTGGGCACCTGCCTATTACATGCGTAATTTCGGTCTGGATGCGAGTCAAACCGGTTATATCCTTGGGACGATTATTTTAGTGGCAAATACCTCTGGTGCCCTGTTCTGTGGCTGGCTGATCGACTTCTTTTCAAAGCGTGGCTATAGCGATGCTGCAATTCGTACCGGTGCCATTGGCTGTGCGGCGCTGATTATTCCGAGTGTGCTGTTTACTCAGGTCGATAATATGCAGCTTTCATTTGCGCTGATTTTTGTGGCGATGTTCTTCTCCACTTTCCCGATTCCTGCATCCGCTGCTGCTACGCAAATGCTGACACCAAACCAGTTACGAGCCCAGGTCTCTGCCAAGTTTCTGCTAATTTCAAATCTGATTGCCTTAGGCATCGGAACGACCGCAGTGGCGTTGATCACGGATAAATATTTTCAGAACACGATGATGGTTGGTAATTCTATTTCGATCGTCAATGCCATTGCCGGAGTGATTGGCTGCTTCCTGTTGTACAAGGGCTGTCAGTATTATCGTGAGAGTATGAAAGTCGAAAAACTGGCTGACTAAAATAGCTGGATATGAATCAGCCATCTTAAGCTTCACTGTGAAAGGCCTTTAATCCACATTAAAGGCCTTTTTTATATCCATTTCATAAGCTCAATTTTCAAGTTCTTAAATTTCAATTCCCCCTCCAACCTAGACAGGCTGGCTAAAAAAACGTATAACACCGTTTTAAATTTACAGGTGTGCACCGTTGAAACTTGTGCTTGCTCCCATGGAAGGCTTAACCGATCCGATTATGCGTGATGTGCTGACATCCGTAGGTAGCTTTGACTGGTGCGTGACCGAGTTTATCCGTGTCACCGACTCTATCCTGCCCGATCATGTTTATCACAGTTACTGCCCGGAACTGTTAAATGATGGCAAGACGGCGGCGGGTACGCCGGTACATGTGCAGTTTCTGGGAAATAATCCGGAAATGCTGGCAGCAAATGCAGCCAAAGTTGCCGCAATGGGCGCACCGGCGATTGACCTGAATTTTGGTTGTCCTGCGAAAACCGTGAACCGTCATCGCGGCGGTTCCGTTTTACTGGATGAACCCGAAGTGGTGCATGAGTTAGTCAAAGCCGTGCGTGATGCAGTACCGGCGCATATTCCGGTATCTGCGAAAATGCGTCTGGGTTATATGGATCGCAACTTTATGCTGGACAATGCCCATGCTATTGAAGATGCAGGAGCATCTTGGGTGACGGTGCATGCGCGCACCAAAGCCGATGGCTATACCCCGCCTGCATTTTGGGACCAGTTACAACCGATCCGTGAAGCATTGAAAATTAATGTGATTGCCAATGGTGAAATCTGGAACAATGCCGATGCCAAACAGTGCCGTCTGGAATCCGGTTGCGAAGACCTGATGATTGGCCGTGGTGCCGTGACCACACCCGACCTGACCCAATGTATCCGTCAAAACTCGGATGCACCTTTGATGAACTGGAATGAACTGCTGGAACTGCAAATTCGTTTTATCAATGGCCCCGCCAAAACTGAAATTGGCATGGTCGGTCGTTACAAACAATGGCTGGGCATGATGTCGAAACATTATCCTGAAGCCAAAGCCTTATGGGATGAAGTAAAGCGGATTAAAGTTCTTGCCGAGATTACCGAAAAACTGAAAGCTTCAACTATGTAAATGCAAAATCCTTTGAATGATTCAAAGGATTTTTTTGATTCTATAAATCATTTTAAGGCTGCTTATGCTGTTTTAAGCTTTCTACATGTTTCCGATTGGTTTTCCAGGATTTTTCTAAAAGCTCTTTTTCTAAAGGCAGTTGTATCCGTTTTAATTTTGTTTCAGAAATCATCTGTTGATCAAAACTTTTCACATAATCGGTCCAGCCTGCACCGCGAAATACCTCATTCGGCATTGGTGTTTTAAATACCGCATCCGGCATAAATACAATCACGGAATGCAAAAGATCTGGCTCCACAATATCAGTCAGTAATTGTTCCAGAACTTTGATGTGTTTATAGTTTTGATGAATCGGATTTTGAAATGTATAACTGTTTTTATAAATTTTCTGAGTCCATTGTTTCTGACGCGCGCTTGCAAAAATCCAGCCCTTATAGTTTTTGGTTTCAATCACAAAGATGCCATAAGGACTTAATAGCAGATGATCGATTTGTGTGGTGGCACCTGCTTCATCTGGAAGGGTCAAATCATTCAGTAGAATGTAATTCAGGGTCTTTTAAAGACCGTTTGACATGGGTACTGACCGTGAACTCACCTAACTTTTCTTAAAAATGGCTTAAATAATTTAAAAACAATCACGCCAAAGAACAGCAGAAAAATCCACCATACACTGGACCAGAGCGAACTTAATATCTGTAATGTAGAATGTTCAATATTCTAATTTTCATTTATTTTAAGACTTCGATCTTAATGCGTTCGCTCAATATTTAACAGAATTTCTTTTTTATCCAAACCACCGGCGAAGCCCACCAGCTTGCCGCTACTGCCAATCACCCGGTGACAGGGTGCAATAATCGAAATCGGGTTTTTCCCGTTGGCTGCCCCCACGGCACGCACTGCTTTAACATTACCTACCTGCTCGGCAATATCGCGATAGCTTCGGGTCTGGCCATAAGGAATATTCAGCAGAGCCTGCCAGACTTTTTTCTGAAAATCGGTTCCGGCAAAGTCCAAAGGCAAGTCAAAAACATTGCGCTGACCAGCAAAATACTCCTGAAGCTGGCGTCTGGTTTCAATCAATAGCGGATGCTGCAGATCTTCCACCAAGGTCGCCAGTTTCACCCGATTCGGCTGTTCACAATCCCAAAGCACAGCTACCAGTGCGGTGTCATTCGCGACCAGTCGTAACTGACCGACTGGAGAATCCATATAGAGATAACTTAAGTTCATGCTTACACCCTGTCCCGGATCAGCGGAGTTTATTTTCTATTTTAACTCAGTTCACCGAGACAGGCTGAAACAAATTATGAAGAAGATACTTTCATCAGCACCAGACCGGAAATAATCAATACTGCAGCCAGCATACGCATGGCCGATGTCGGCTCACCCAGAACTAAAATCCCGATCAGAAATGAACCCACAGCCCCGATTCCGGTCCAGATCACGTAAGCTGTGCCTAATGGCAAAGTACGCATGGCATAGGCCAGTAAGGCAAAGCTGAGAATCATAAAGAAAATGGTGATGATACTTGGCGTTAATCGGGTAAATCCTTCGGACAATTTCATGGAATATGCCCAAACGATTTCAAAAACACCTGCGAATATAAGTGCAATCCAGGCCATGCAGCCCTCCTCTTTTATCTAAGAATCAGGCCGTCCTGACGATTTTTCCTGTGCATTTCAGCATGAAATAGACAAGGGAGGTCGTTCCTCCTACCTATAAAAAATTTTATAAAACCAGATTACGCACACCTGATTATTTTTACAAAACATGACTCTTAGAGATGCAACTTAACCTGATCTTACTCAAATCTTCAAGACATTTGTCGCTGCTGTTATTATGGTAGATATTCAAAATGATCATTCAGAAATAGCCCCTATGATCAGGCAAATTCAGCAACAACAATTTCACAAAAATAAGTGCAGCATATCAAGTTATACACATCCATTAAATTTAAATAACGAGCAAAGAGATTACACAATGAAATACAATTTCAAGACCTATTGATCACTTTTTATTTAACATGATTATGAACCTGTGATGAATAAACAACCCCTAAACAAGAGGGGTTGGAAGGTATAAAAAGAACCAAATTTGAGCTCTTTTTATACAAATTTCGTCTAAGGCATAATCAATCTGGCTACAAACGATTACATTTTACACAACATATCCATATGGTTACCCACATGGATATCTACACACTTATCCATAAAGTTATCCACATATTTATGTGCATACTACTTTTTAGCGATTAGAGTTGAACCTGACCGACTTTGGCTAATTCTGCACGCATTTCATCAATTACAGCTTTATAATCCGGCTTGCCAAAAATAGCAGATCCGGCGACAAACATATCCGCACCCGCTTCGGCAATTGCACGAATATTGCTTGGGGTAACACCGCCATCGACTTCCAGCTGAATATCACGCCCTGAAGCATCGATCAGTTTACGGGCCTGACGCAGTTTATCCAAAGTCATCGGAATGAATTTCTGTCCACCAAAACCCGGGTTCACACTCATCAACAGAATTTGATCTACTTTATCTAATACATAATCCAGATAATGCAGCGGTGTGGCCGGGTTAAAGACTAAACCGGCTTTTGCACCACCCGATTTGATCAACTGTAAAGAACGGTCAATATGGTCAGATGCTTCCGGGTGGAAGGTAATGATATCGGCACCTGCTTCAAGGAAATCCCCGATCATACGATCTACCGGTTTCACCATCAAATGCACATCAATCGGGGCTTTGATCCCATAGTTTTTCAATGCCTTACAAACGCCTGCACCAAAAGTCAGATTCGGTACATAATGATTATCCATCACATCAAAATGAACAACATCTGCCCCTGCTGCCAAGACGTTCTCGACTTCTTCACCTAATCGGGCGAAATCGGCAGATAAAATTGAAGGTGCAATTAAATATGGCTTGGACATGGGAGAACCTGGCTAGCTAAAATTGGATTTTTCTCATTATATCAAATCCAGTCCGGCTACTGTGACCTTGATGTTGCAAGAATAAAACGCTGTGTAACGCTTTAAGGCTTATGAATGCCTTTCAATTTGGTTTAAAGTCCTGACAAGGATAAAAAGTTTAGAGGAGTAAGAATGCAAAGTACCGCCCAGATCCAGACTCAACAGGCGCAGCGCCTTGCCAAACGCCTGGCCAATCACTGGAAGCATAAGTTTACCATCGAAGAAACAGACCAGCAGTTCCTGATTCATTTTCCGAGTGCAGAGCTGATGTTAGTTCCTCAGACTGAGCACTTGCTGGTGACCATCCAAAGTAGCGATGAATCTACCGATTTCGATAAACTGGAAAATGTGGTTCTGGATCATCTCATTCGCATGGGACAGGAAGATTTAACAGCAGACTGGCAAAGATAAGCGATAAAAAGCCCTGATGATCTTATATCTAGTAGGGCTTTTTTGTGCCAGCAGTTTTGAGTTTAAGGCTGAAGCTGTACCGCATGAAACTGTAGATGGTCATCCATAAAACTTTGAATAAAGTAATAGCCATGATCATAACCCTGATGTTCACGCAAGGTCAGCGACTGGTTCACGGCATCACAGGCCTGCTGGAACAGCGCCGGATTCAGCTGGCTATAGAACTGGTCTGAAAAACCCTGATCAATCAGGATGTCAACAAATAAGGCCCCTTTCTCTTTAACCAGTGCAGTCGCATCATGCTTGAGCCATTCTTCACGGTTTTCACCCAGATAATTCGAGAAAGCTTTGTCTCCCCAAGGACATTGGCTTGGTGCACAGATCGGTGCAAAAGCCGAAACTGAACTAAATTTTTCTGGATATTTAAAAGCCAGAGTTAATGCACCATGTCCGCCCATACTGTGACCGAATATGCCAATCTTACCCGGCTGAATCACAAACTCTTCAATGACCAGCGCATAGAGTTCATCGACGATGAAGCTTTCCATCTGATAATGTTCAGCCCACGGCGCTTCGGTGGCATTGATATAAAAACCTGCTCCCTGACCGATATCCCAGTGATCGCCTTCTGCCACAGCTTCACCGCGTGGCGATGTATCCGGTGTGATTAAAATCAGGCCCAATTGTGCTGCCAGACGCTGCGCATGTGCCTTAATCGCAAAGGTTTCCTCGGTACAGGTCAAGCCTGCCAGATAAAACAATGCCGGACAGCTATGACCTTCTAGGGCTTGAGGCGGCAGATAAATACCAAATTTGGTGGATGTTTTCAGTACTTTCGAATCAAAGCGATAAATCCGCTGTTCACCTTCAAAGCTTCTATTGTTCTGTACGAGTTCCATGGCATATTCCTTATGATTGCAGCATATCTGCTGATGACATTGATCTAAGGTGATTGTGTCATTGTACTGGTTTGCGGAAATAAACGTTGTTCCAGCTGTGGCAACATCAATTGCATATTCTTGCCAATCACCCATTGCGGCTCTGAAGGCTCGAAGCCTTGCGCTGATTCCCATTTTGCTACGGTATCTCTGGCCTGTTCGAACGCGGCTTGCAGACTGCTATTTTCACGCATCGCTTCATCAAAGAATGCACGGCCAAAATAGGTATAATCCGCTTCATTGGAGCAGCCAAAAGACTGACGGTCGGCTGCCGAAGCCGTAATCACCAGGGTATTGTCATTCTGCAGGGCCGAAGCAAAGCTGCCGGAAAAACAGGCCGAGATCACAATCACACGCCAGCGAATGCCTGCTGCATCCAGTGTTTCACGTAACCATTTTGGATCGACCTGGGCCAAATCTAGCGGCGCATTTTCCATTTCAAACACATTTGGCAGACCATGAGAGGTCATATATAAAAATAACACATCACTTTCACGGTTCATCTGCTGGCCCATACGGCGCAATGCCAGTTCCATACTGGTCTTGGAGGCAATCGGCAGGGTGGTACGTGTCGCCGGATGATTGACCAAAGCAATAGAACGGCCATAAGTGCCAAAACGGGTATCAAACTGCTCTTTAATCCGCTCGATTTCAGAATGAAATACATCCTGATAACTTGCGCCAGCCACGCCCATAAAATACCAGTGCGATTGGGCAAATTCACCGTATTCGATATTTTCCAGGGCTTTATTCAGCAAAATTGGCTGCGCATAAAATGCATCTTCGGCAAAGCTCGGTGGAATTTCTTCGACTTTCCAGATCGGTTGATCTTTGACTGAAATTTGCCAGACCACCAGCGTAAACAGGGTCGCCAGCATAATCAGCGCACGCTCCCACCAAGGCCATTTTAATTCACGTGAAATTACCCAGACCACAGCCAGACTTTGCCAGACAAATAACATGACAAACAGGGTCGGAATATAGTCATAGAGGATATAAGGCAGATAGTCCAGATCGCCCAGATATTGAATCAGGCACTGGAACAGCATGATATGGGTATCTAAAACCAACCATAACAATGCCGGCACCAGCATCAAACGCAGGTTATTGATCCGTTGCGACAGAAAGATACCCACAATCAGCGCAATAAAAGGCCAAAGTGCATAACTAATCAAACCTTGAGAGTTAAAATCTCCCATACGGCCTGAACTGAGCCAGCTAAATAGGCTGTTGGCACAACCACCCAGAATCCCCCAGAACACCAATTGCATGATCGATGGACGAACCAGTTGCAATGAACGCCGAGATCCCAGAAATAACCACATCCCGGCAATTTGGTTGCTCTTAAAATCGTGCCAAAAATTAATGGAGGGTTTAAAGTCGATCATAGAATTTCAAGGAGATCAGTGGCTCGCTAAGGTGCTGAATAAGTTTATGCTTGATAACGGTTTTATCAATGCCAATTGTTAAATATACAACAAATCCTTGCTTAATATTGAAACAATTATCTTATTCAGCCACAAGTTCATGCTGAAAATATGCATCAAAACGGCAGGCATCACCCTGCCATTGATGATGAGGTTCTTTTTCTGCCAAAAACACCGCCAGACGTGGACGTTTGACCACCACACGTTTGGCAATTTTTTGCGCCAATTCCAACAGGTTATCACCCAGATCCATTTCGCCATCTTCAGGCAAAAGCATGTGCAAGAGCTGCATCTGTTTTTTGACTTGCGCCTGTTTCTTAACCGCCTGCTGGTTCTGATCCCGCTGCGGGAACATCGGATCCAGATAGACCACATCTACAGTTCGATGCTGCTCGGCTTGCTGCTTCAGATAATCGGCTGAATCAGAAAAGACCAGTTGAATCCGTGATACGACTTGACTCAGAAATACATCAGATTGTGCACGGGTATGGGTATCTTCAAGTAAAGTAAATAATATGGGATGTCGTTCGACCAGCGTGACTTGGGCACCTAAATGCGCCATCAATAAACTGTCATGTCCCAGACCCGCGGTGGCATCGATCAAGCTCGGTTTCTCGGCTAAATGACAGGCACGTGCAATCATTTCAGATTTTAAAGATGCACGTTTTAAACGTCCGGTCTCGGCTTGCCAGTCCGGTTGCATTTTCATGCCATGGGCACAAAGCCAAAGTCCATTCTCATCCACACATAAGGCCAGTTCAGGATTCAGACGAAAGAAACGTGCATTGAGTTTTTCAACCGTTTCAATTTCGACCTGCACCCCACGAGAAGAAAGCACAGCCCCGAAGTGCTGTGCTTTCTGTTGATCGTCAGATTCGGCATATAAGCGAATCGCGCTTACCATAATTTCCAACCTGTATAGGCAAATAATAAAATCAGCAGACCCGAAGCAATACGATACCAGGCAAAGATCATAAAGTCGCGTTTAGCGACATAAGCCACCAGCGCGCGGATGAGTAACAGTGCCGAAATAAAAGAA
Organism: Acinetobacter sp. YH12156; assembly: GCF_013418235.1. NCBI lineage: Bacteria > Pseudomonadati > Pseudomonadota > Gammaproteobacteria > Moraxellales > Moraxellaceae > Acinetobacter > Acinetobacter sp. YH12156. The sequence goes on along the minus strand of NZ_VPCL01000004.1, from coordinate 20,559 downwards.
ACCAGAAGCCCGACCCCGATCACGGCCCAGTCTTCAGTAGTATTTAGCACATCATAACTTTGATAAAGATCCAGCAGGCCGGCACCAATAATGACCGGAATACCCAGAAAGAATGAAAATTCAGTCGCGGCCTTACGTGATACACCTAAAAACATCGCACCGATAATGGTCGCACCTGAACGAGAGGTTCCCGGAATCAAGGACAAGACCTGAATCAGACCAATCCAGATGGCATCTTTAATACTGAGATCTTCAACTTCATGTGCACGAACTTGAGGCGGATGTTTTTCAATCCAGATAATGATCAGGCCACCCACAATCAAACCAATGGCAATGGCAATATCATTAAACAGAAACTGTTTGACCGTTTGCCCCAAGGTCAGTCCAATCAATATAATTGGAATCGAGGCCAAAATCAGGCCAATGCCTAAGCGACGACCCTGTGGCTCACCGCTGACAATTCCGGTTGCTGCTCCCCAAAGACGGGCCCAATATTCATAAATTACCGCTGCAATGGCACCCATTTGAATGGCAATGACGAATACATCACTCTTTTCCTTGGTCCAGAAATTCATTAATTCTGATGCCAAAATTAAATGGCCAGTACTGGAAATCGGCAAAAATTCGGTAATACCTTCGATAATACCCATGATTGCCGCTTTGAGTAGCAGTAAAAGATCCATGCTTTATCCTAATTAATTATGCTTTGCCTTGTTCAGGAATTTTTTTCCACGCGTTATCACGTAAATACACCGGCAGCGCCAATTCTGCACTGACCCAGTTTTCTGTGTGTGCTGCTGCACGTGCGATGCTGGCAATATCCTGTGCGGTCGCATGCACATTTTTATACATTGAAGCTTCAGTTTGTACCAGCTCAGCACCAGAGCCCACCGGCGTAAACCGAACAGCTTGACTGCCTTCGGCATAACTTAATAATTGTTCTTCATCGACCGGCTGCATGATCCCCTCTGCATCCAGTTGATAGCTCGCGATATAAACTTCGCTCATGCGTGCATCTAACACGGCAGAAACTTCAGTCAGACCATGTACACGGTAAGCTGCCTGCGCCAAGGCCTGTAAAGTCGACACCGGAATCACCGGCACATCATTTGACCAGGCCAGCGCCTGCGTGACTGCGGCATTAATCCGCACGCCGCTAAAAGAACCCGGACCACGACTAAAAGCAATCGCGGTTAAATCACCAATCGCCAGCCCAAGATCTTGCAGACCTTGTTCAATCATTGGGAGAATCGTTTGCGTTTGTGCCTTGGCGCGCGCATCAAGCTGAAAAAATAGTTCTTGAGTATCATCGATCACAGAGACGGAACACTGCTCATTGGCAGTCTCCAATGCCAGCACTTTCATGCACAACCTTAATTCAGAGAATATAAAAAACGCGGATATAATACTCCACTCATATCCGCTACGCGAGATTTTCCCGAAACAGATACAAAAATGCCTAGAAAATTCTAGGCTTATCATGATTTTCTAGAACATCGTATTAAAGCTGAACTTGTTCCAGATCCTGAAATTTCTGAAAATGCCCGGCATAGTGCAGGGCACTCATTTTCAGCTTTTGAATACTGTCTTTATCCAGCGTTTTTACCACTTTGCCCGGTGAACCCATCACCACCGAATTATCCGGAATGATCTTGCCTTCAGGAATCAGGGCATTGGCACCAATAATACAATTCTTGCCAATCACCGCATGATTCAGAATCACCGCCTGAATCCCGATCAGGCTGTTATCACCAATGGTACAGCCATGTAACATGGCCTGATGTCCGATGGTGACATAATTTCCAATTTGCATCTCAATACCGGCATCGGTATGCAGCACGGCATTTTCCTGCACATTGCTGAAATCACCCAGTTTGATTTTACTGTTATCTGCCCGTACCACGGCACCAAACCAGATGCTGACCTGCTGCCCGAGTTCGACTTGTCCAATTACTGTTGCCGTTGGTGCGACCCAGCCATCCCATGGCTGCTGTGTAGCAGTCGGTGTGTGTCCCTGAAATTTATACAACATTGATAAAATCCTGTTCAATGGTTAAAAAAATTTGGAGCGTTTAAAACTTGGTGAATTGAGCAGGAATGGCCAGTCTTTTTTATAATCCAATCCATACTGGAACAAAGAAATCAGCATACGTGCCGTCAATCCCCAGACCACTTCATTTTCTACCCGCATACTTGGAAAATATAAAGATTGCTGGGCAAAGCGGACTTCATAAGGTGTGGGCGTGGCTTCAAGCAAATGTTGCAATGAGGCAAAGAAAATCCGGTCGATTTCCGTTGGTTGCGGAATCAGCTGCACTTGCGGCGGAATCAGCCCCACAATCGGCTTAACCAGCATGCCATTACGGGCTTTCTGCATGGGCAAGTCCCCCATCAGCTGCACATCAAAGGGATTTAATGCCGTTTCCTCATAGGCTTCTCTTAAAGCCACGACAATATTGCTGGTATCTTGTGGATCGCGCTTGCCACCCGGAAACGAAACCTCTCCGGCATGATTATTCAAATAGGCCGAACGGCGGGTCAGCAATACTTTGGGATCAGCTTCATCGGTGATCGCAATCAACACGGCAGCATGCGCAGATCGAATACGCCTGGAAAAGCGTAATCGTTGCTGCAACTTTTGTGTCAACTCACGCGCATCCATTCTTTCAGCCCTAGCCATGATCATAATTTCATCATAGCTGATTTTTGATTCAGCGGGATAGAAATGATGCCAAATTTTGATTTTTCAGTTATCCTGAGCTTACTTTTATCATTGATGATGAATATGAACTTCTGTGTGAATTGTGGACATAAAACGACCGAAAAAATTCCTTTGGGCGACCAACAAATCCGCAGCGTGTGTAATTCATGTGGCTCTATTCATTATATTAATCCAAAAGTCATTTGTGGCGCGCTGGTACTCTGGGACAATAAAGTCCTGCTGTGCCGCCGCGCCATTGAACCGCGTTACGGTTTATGGACTTTACCTGCTGGCTATATGGAACTGTTTGAAACCATGGAGCAAGGTGCTGCACGGGAAACCCGTGAAGAAGCTGAAGCCGAAGTGGAGATTGAGCAGTTGTACTGTATGTATAACATTCCGCGTATTGGCCAGATTTATGTGCTGTTCAAAGCCAATCTGATTGATGGAAAATTTGGTGCTGGTGAGGAAACCATCGAAGCACGTTTATTCGATGAAGCAGATATTCCATGGACCGAGCTGGCTTTCCCAAGTGTAGAACATACACTAAGACATTATTTTGCAGACCGTAAAAATAATATTTTCCCGATGCATTTAGAAACCTTAGGTTCGCGTCTGGATCATACCGGTTAAATCCAATAGATTGAGCGCGCATAAAAAAATCCCATACGCAGATGGGATTTTTTTATTTATGGGACATTACGCTTTAGCTTTGACGCGATAACAATCTGCAAGTTTAAACTCAACAGACCCACCGCTTCGTTTGGCCAGACCAATATCGTCAGGCGTTTCATCCTCATTATTATTGTTATAAATTTTCTGGAAACTGGCATAGGTATTGGCCCATTGCACGCCGTCTCCGACCGAATTCAGGAAGGTGACCCGCCCATTCTGACCGGCAGCAGTATCCAGTACATTGGACAAATTCAGCAGAGCACCGCCAATCACAATCGAATCATTTGAATTTGGTGAAGACTGGATGCGTGAGTCGACCCCAACCAATGCACCATTCAAATCCCCTAATTTTACATTGGCCAAAATCAGACGCATCGAAACCGATTTATCACGAACAAATGCACGGCCTAAAGTTCCAAGCCGGTATTGCTGTACGCCATTCAATAATAAATTGTTATCAAGCACATCGCCCTCACAGCCTGTTATTGGGTCGGTCGCAAGATTATTCTCAGATTGCATATTGGTTCGCACATCACCATTACTATCAATCACAATCCCCAAAGTGACTGGACTGACCGTTGTGTCACTAAACTTAAACTCCAGATTGGCATACATCGGGAAGATATACTTCTCCCCACTAGCTACATTCTGCTCTGTTTTAAATACCGCGCGATCCAGATAGCTGATTGGGAAAATTTTATATAAATCAATACTTCCATTATATTGATCACCATCCGCATCCAGACGCCATGCCCCTAAACTGGCTTGATCAGATGCATCCAGCTGTGTTTTTCCAGTGACCATCTTATAAAAAGCTTCTTTACCCGCAATCACATAATCATTCAGCAAACTGCCCCGATACAGTTCAAGTGGCGTAGCGTTATTTGCGACATTTAAACGATAAGGTGCAGTAATCGTTTTGCTGGTAGGATGAATCCATGAACTTTGCGGATCGGCCGTCATTTGTGCAGGTTTCACATTACGAATGAGTTCAGCATTAATTCCACCCAGTGAAGATAGATTTTTTGCGGGCAGTTTTAACTGGCTATCACGCCATTGCAGGCCACTGCCAAAGGTATAACCCTGACGGTCTGTGATTAGCATAAAATGACCAAATAGATGTTTGGTAGTCTGATCTTTAATATCACAAGGTGTTTTATTGCATCCCACCAGTCCATCTGAACCCGACTGGATGCTACCAATCACACCAGAGGTTGAAAATAGTGAAAATTCCGGCTGATAAACCGCGGCATTGGCAATGGTTACCAGTTTTTTCACTGTAGCAAAAGCAGCTTCATCAGAAATCTGGTCAACATCGATAAAATCCTTAATTTTTGTGGCGAAGCTAGCATCCGTCAGACTGATATTTCCACTCACTTTAGCCAAGTCTTTACGCATTTCTTCGGTAATATACAAGGGCTGCACATCCGTTGGATTCACAATACGGCCTTCTTGTATCGCCAGAGCTTGCAGAATTTTCACCAGACGCATGGCAACCTGAACTGTAGGATCATTCTGATCTAAGTTATTTACCTGACGTCCAGTAATTCCTTTTGCAATATCGACCACACTTAAACGTGGCAGCTGGGTCTGGGCACTAAAACTGGCATAATCACTGAGTTTTATTTGACCTAAATTAATCTTATTCGAACCAAAACTTTGAATAGAAAACTCAATATTATCGGTCTTTTGGCAGGTTCCAGAAGCTACCCCATTTTTACTGTCAAATAAGGTAATAAACGTATTTTCTGTATCGCCACTACAGTTGAAATTTAAACCATCAAGCGGATATTCCAGCCCCCATTCCACACAGTTAGTTTCACCGGGGGTACAAGCACCATTTTCCGTAGCTTCATCACCTGGTTCTTTTATAACATTGGCACTTTCCCCACCACATCCGCTCAGGGCCATTAAAAGTGTACTTATAGCAAATGGAAATAATATTTTATTTTTCATATTCTTATACTCGAATAGTCCTTATCGAATGGCGACTAATTTTAGTTGTCCATGATTTGTCAGCATCTTGTCTTCAACATCTATCGCGGAGGCCAAAGGCGTCAATAATACATATTCAGTTTGTGCAGGAATCTGGAGAACCCCTTCGATACGCTCATGTTGAATAATATTCGCCTGTCCTTCCTGATTTTTAAAACCGCCCGCTCCTTCAAGCACACAGCCACGACTGTCTAAAAATACAACAAAAGGCCAATAATACGTTGGATTTTTCTGGCTAGAGGCATAAGAGTTGATCTGAATATTCTGGATATCGGATTGAAGCTTGACCACTTCAAAATCAAATTCGTCTGCTTTAAGAGGCGCACGAGGCCACAGGTTAACTGCTTTTTTAAGGCTGATTTCTTTCGCTTTTTTAATTTTCTTATCAGTAAAACACTGCATGCCCAAGCTATCGATAGTCTCCGACTGTGAAATACGATAATAACTTTGAGCCAGTACCACAGGACCGGAATCTACTTCTGGAGTTTGAAACAAGGATTTTAATACGGATTGTCCCACCCCTTTTTCACGTTCAATTGTCTGGATCCGGGTAGTTCCGATATTTTTATCTACCACGCCCTCGGGCATACTGTAGAAACGTTTCCTGCCTTCTAGATTAAATTCTTTATTTTCCAGATATTCACTGTCCACATAGTCCACGCCTTCAATCTGACTGAATCCGGTTTTCTGTAGCATCGGGCTTGAAGCGGGTGTCATGGCCTGAGGCATTTGAGTCAATTGGGTTTCAGATCTTATTAATGGCTTAGATTCTGTCAGTTCTTTCACAATCTGCGGTTGTACTGGTTGTACTGGTTGTACTGGTTGTACTGGTTGTACTGGTTGTACTGGTTGTACTGGTTGTACTGGTTGTACTGGTTGTACTGGTTGTACTGGTTGTACTGGTTGTACTGGTTGTACTGGTTGTACAACCAGATTATGGTCTGACTTAAGTTCTGCTGGTCTATTTTCTAGGGCTGATACTGTTTCTAAGTTTTGCTTTACAGGAGGTGACTGAACCACTGCAACTGCTATTTTTTTCGATGCTAGAGATTTTTCTTCTGTTTTTTTCTGTGGGTTATGATTACGTGGCACGACTAATGGTCGCCCATCTGGACCGATAATAGTAATAAATTCTCTGGCGCTTGTATAAAAAGATAAGGGTACCAGACTTAATGCCAGTACCACTTTCAATCCAATTTTCTCTGTCTTGATCATTTCTTCCTTACCAACGAGTGCGATAGTTCAAACCTAAAATGGTAATCTTGGTATCTGTTTTCACGTTTAAACCTGCATATGGGTTTAATAACAGGTTATTCACGCCGGTCTGGTTAGCTAAACTACTGGTATTTGCTGGAATTTGATCTTTACTGCGCAAGAAACCAATCGAGAGATCCAAATCAGTATCTGCATCAAAACGATAACCCACACCTAATCCAAATAGCTGTGCACCATTAATAGGAACCATCGTATTGCGCTTATTTTTTGGAATAGCGCTGGTTCGTGGCTCATAACCTGCGCGAAGTTTTAAACGGTCGGTGGCGGAATACTCCATCCCGATTCCGAAATTCCACGGCGATTCGAATCCCATCGGCAAAGCCAACGTGGAATCAGTGACATTAGCAGACAAGATTTTGGCAATTTTTAAGGCTGAAATGGTACGGTCAAACTCGAACTTAAACTCATCCCAAACCTTGTAGTCTGTCCAGCCAATATCAAAATTTACCTGCAAATCTGGCATGACTTTATATTTGATACCTGCCTGAAAATGCGCCGGATATTCAAAATCCATCGACACCAAACCAGACTCACTGGATGGAATATAATTAGGAAACCCAAGAATTGCTGCCAGAATCTGACCCGTCGGTGAAGTCATTAAACCCTTGATCATTTCCTGTGGTGCTTTGGCATTATCAATATGATATTTACCTTTTAAGCGCATTTTTGCCGCACTTTGGTAGACCATACCAAAACTGAAATCTTCGCGTGGCTCCCACAATATCCCGAGGTTATAGCTTGGGCTTAAGTTTTGCTCAAGCTCCAGTTGCATCTGACCAAACTTGCCAAATGGGTTCATTCCCTCATCCGCATTACAGATCCCCAGCAACAGAATATCGGTAATAATGTCGGAGTTTTCTTTAAATGGTGTACAGACAACTTCATCGATCATACGCAACATCCCGATCAGCTCATTCGGGAAACGTAAATCTGTTTTCATCCCAATGGCTTGATAGGACATTCCGACAGAAGCACCAATGGACAGTTGGTCATTGACCTCATAACCAATCGATGGAGACAGGTAAGTAATCCGCTCCAAAGCAACTTGCTGGCCCATAAAGTTTGCCGGATTACCATCTTCATGACCGAAACCAGCGACTAAAGGCGCATATACCGCTGTTGCATAGGTTGCTTTAGAACCAGGCGGGTTATAAGCAATCCCCATGGTGGGCGCAGCCAAAGGGAGACCTTCGCCTAAATCCACCATCTTTTTCAGAAAAGGGACATACAGGCTGACATATTCCACATCACCACTGACCGGCCCTTTAAAATCAGTACATAAATCAGATGAAACTTCCGGTCCATCATTACAGACGATAGGGTCATCAGAATAGCCAAATACGTTATATCCAGCCGGCACTGTAAACTCCCGCTGGATATCAAAATTCGCCACAATAATCTGCTGTTCGGTTTGCAAACCATCAATTTTAGTTAGAGCAGCCGGGTTAAAGTGAATGGCATTGACTCCCGGGGGATCCGCCGTAACTGCATTCCCCATGGACAATGCACGTAAATCAACCGAAAGGTTGGTTCCCAATTGTGCAAAGGTATAACTTGAACAGCCCGCAAGAATAATTCCTGTTAATAACGGGCTAAGTCGAATGTTTTTCATACGACACCCCTATTAACTGATTTTTTTACCAAAACCTAAAATATCAAGCGGGAATGACAATCCCAACGAAACATCAGGCGCATCTTCGGTCAGCCCTAAGCCGACGGTACCATTCACAATCGTTTCTGGAGAGACTCGCACCCCTAATGAAATTGCCAAGGTGGAACTGGTCTGATCCGCGGCAGAGTAGCTTTCACCCGTGTCATATTTAAATTCAGCACCGGTGTTAAAGCTTTGCTGATAAGACATGGTCATTGAAACATCATAGTTAAATGAGTAAGCGAAACCAAATGCAAATCCACCACTAATGCCTGGGTCAAACTCTTCGATAATGCGATAACCGCGACGCTGGTTTAGACCTGACTCATTGAATCCATAGTTTGCAGAAACCGAGGCAAACAGTACCACCGGATCGATGTATTTACGCGTACTGGCACCCACACCAGCAGAGTAATAGCCTTTACCTACAGCCAAATCTGTTGCTGCATTAATTTCATAAGGACTGTCACCGGTTTTGGTTGACACATTCGCAAATAAAATCAGCGGCAGACGGCCAGCTTTTAATGGAAAGGGCTCCCAGCGCGCGCCCAGGCTAATATCTCCCAAGCCAGCAGTAGATGTATCTTTTAACAGATCAGTCTTGGCCACCAAAGGCAAGGATGCAGTTAAGGTCAGGTTATCTTTCACCCCATATTGGAATGTGAAAGTATTGGTCAAACTATGCGTGGCGTTTTCTTGCACACGTAGCTGATAGAGCTGACCTTGTGCCATTTCTAGATCAAGCTGAGTATCTCGATAATAGGTATAGTCAATATCGTAATAAGATGAAATCTCACCCTTTTTGATCAGTGAGTACTGACGTTCATTCGAAGTAAATACTTTTTCCAGATTCGTGGCCTGAGTGGCATCACCTGCTTGCTGTTGTAGGGCTTGAGTGGCATCTGTGGCTGGCTCTGGCTGTATATCCGCGGGCTCAGCTTGAGCCTCAACAGGTGCATCAACTTCGGCAACCACCTCTTCTTGCTCAACAGTTTCATACTCACCCAGTCCAGGCTCTTCTGCAGCAAATGCAACGCCCATTACCATTTGAATGCTCAGTGCCAAGAACGTCTTGTTCATCCATTTACTGTTCATATCCATTTCACCATTTTAATTTTTATTACTATTTTTTCGTTTTATTTATTTTTGTAATACAGTCTCAGGAAATTATATTGATATTCCCCCAATTTTTCTGATTCGGCATTACGGTTACGGTCCAAACGGATCGTCGAGGCTTTATCGGCAATTTTGTCCATATAAAATTGCGGATACTGCATATCCACCAAGGCATAACGATTAATCGTGGCATCCTCTACATGGCGCATGTCTGCTTCTTTTAATGCCAGGAAGTTCTTGCGATATTGTTCAGGCACATTAATCAAAAATAAGGTATTATTTTCCCAAATATCCTGAAAACGTTGTTCATCAAAACTGATATTACCGAGTGCGGGGTCTGCGACATACACCCGGCCATTTTTATATCCCTTATACACCACAAAATGCTTAAATCCTGCATAGGAAATAGGAACAATCGCAGGCTGATCTTGATTAACTAAATCTTTGAATTCCCCGCGATAACCTCCACTTTCCAGCCCCAAAGCGGAAACAAAACGCTTCATATCAAGTAAAGAGAAACTGCGGCGTTCAATAATTTTATCGGTTTCGCCGAATTTCATCAGTCCATTCATGACTTGCTGTTCGTCTAGCTGTGTACCAACATACCCATTGAGTAAAGTCGTCAGCGCAGCAGAACCGCAACTATAATCATAAGCTTGGCGGACAATGCCCTGAAACTGATCCAGAAGTGCCGGTTTGACTTCCACAGCTTCACGGTGCATACGCACAAAAGAATCATTTCTTGAATCAAGGACTTCAGTATAGTGAACAGCGCCCGGTGGCTGTTTTTTGATATCTAGAGCTTCTTTGGCAGCGTAATACATCAATGCCGAGCCCAACGCGATCTCTAACATAATTATTAACTTTTCTTATGATTGGCATAATATGCCTATTTTTCTTTTTATAGAGTATTCACTCTACTTCCCTGTAACTAGAAAGATACCTTCTTTTTCAAAAAAATACAGCATTTTTTTTATTTTTTGGATAAATGATTCAGTCATAAAAAAAGCGCGTGTAAACACGCGCTTTTTTTAAATGAAGATTAGTGACCAGCAATCGTAATAATCGCACCTGGGGCGTATTGACCTAGCGCAGGGCTGAAATAAGTTTGTAAACCTTGGATTTCCATATCGCCGATTGATGCAGCAGTACGGCTACCTAAATGAATACCTTTCACATAATTATCATGTGCACCGCTCGTGCTAACAATACGGATATAACCTTTAGATGCCGCTTCCTCACCAAATATGCTAATAGACTGATTTAACGCAAGATCTCTAGAGTTTGCATCTGTTAGTTTGATACTTTCAATGAAGATTTCACCTGCAGCACGAGTATCAGTTTTCGTTGAATTATCCAAGATGCCTAGGTCTTTAATTTCCAGACCACCGATCATATTTGCATTTAATTTAATCATTGCGCCTTGAGGTGCTGCACCCAATTGAATGTTTGCAGACATTGGACCTGTTTTAATTGACAAACCAGATAAAATTGCATTTGTCGTACCTTGACCACCACGACGAATAGACGTTGCATCTGCAGCTGGTTCATCACCAGATGCCACAACACCAATTTGACCAATATGAATATCTAAACCAGATACTGCTGCTGCAATATTAATGAATGGATTCCCACCACCAGCATCAGAGTCAATTTTCAAGTCAGCGAGGTTACGTGTAGGCAATAAATATGCACCATTATTGTCATAGTTAGCGCCAACTACTACACCGTGAGCAGCTGTTGCACCTTTACCATTTGCTTCAATAACAATCGCACCTGCTGCACCTGTACCACCAGCTCCAGAATAACCATCATTATCATGAATATAGAGTTTTTCAATTTCAATTTTTGAAATACCGATACCAATCGAGATACCTTCCTGACCCGTTGTTTCGCTTAGAGATGCCTCATCCATTGCTTGCATCGCCATCGCATTGGCACTAAATGCAACTGAAGTCGCTAAAACTAATTTTGTAAATTTTTTCATTGTTTACTCTCCCAAGAGTACTATTTTTTTTGGTTGTGAATTACTCAGTGTTTAGGCTGTATTTTTTATTTTCTGACAGCTTAAGCATCTTTCCTTGAGTAATTTGCTAGCCCACTTAAATTAGCCTTGAGTCAGTTTTTGATCAACTGTTGTTGGTCGCAATCTGTCGCTTACCGATAAACGGTATTTCATGATTTAAAAATATTTCCCCTGACTTCTTGATATAAAATAGTGAGTCATATCGAACTCTCTATAACTGAATGACCGAAGCTCTCTATCATCGTCCCTTAAAGTTTGAATCACGTCTGGTTGCAGATCTATTGTCCGCATTGAAGACATTGGATCATCTGGTGTATTTAAATAATAATGGTCAGCCTTTTATTGCCTGCTGCGCTCAAGAATATTTTGTTGCGCCAACATCACAAATTCAGTCTTTTAAAAGAACAGGGATTGAACAATACCAGCCCACCCCATCTGAATTTAATTTAGCAATCGATGCATTAAAAAATCTTCAAAAGAATGGATTTCATGGAGGTTATGTCGGTTTTGTTGGCTATGATTATGCGGCTCAGCAATATATTCAGTATCCGGACCGCTCTCAACCTGGTTTATTTATCGGTCAATTTTCTTCCTATATTAAACCAAGCTCTGAGGGATGGATGTTCTATAGTGATGATCCACAGGCAGAGCAGATCTTCGATTATATTCAGAACTTACTTAATCAAAATAAAATTCGTCCGACGTTTCAGTTAATAAGCCCTTGTACTTCACGCTGGACCAAAACGGTCTACAGCAAGGCATTTCAGAAAATTCAGGATTATATTATTGCAGGTGACTGCTATCAGATTAATCTGACACAAGAATTTAATGGTCGCGCACAAGGTTCCCTCTTAGCAACCGCCCAAGCCTTCTGGACATTAACCGAAGCGCCTTATGCGGGTTATTTGCGTATTGGTGATTTTGAATTATTAAGCTGCTCACCCGAGTTGTTCATTGATTTTGAAACGAAGCGAAAAATTATTACCAAACCGATTAAAGGTACAATGCCCCGTTTTACTGATCCAGTGCTCGATGAACAATCCAGACAGACCCTAAAAGCCTCAGAAAAAGATCAGGCAGAAAATGTCATGATTGTGGATTTATTACGTAATGATTTAAGTGTTTATGCCGAAACAGGCTCGGTCAAAACACCGAAATTATTTAGTATTGAAAGCTTCAATCAAGTTCATCATATGGTCAGTGAAGTTGAAGCGACTTTAAAAGCAAATATCAATCCTTTTGAAGTACTCATGTCTGCTCTTCCAGGTGGCTCAATTACAGGCGCACCCAAAATTCGGGCCATGCAGATTATTGAAGAACTTGAGGGTGCACCACGTGGTGCTTACTGTGGTTCTATGGGCTATTTCAATTTCGATGGCACTGGCTCCTGGAATATTCTGATTCGCTCGATTCAAAAGTATCAGGAAGATATTTCTTTATGGGCCGGTGGTGGTATTACCATTTCTTCAGATTGTGATGCGGAATATCAAGAATGCTTTGATAAGGTTTCAGCGATGCTGGATCTGTTAAATACCTGGTATCAGCCTGAATAAATAAAAAGTGAATTTTAAGGTTCGCTTTTTACTACAAATCCCCCCTTGCGCAGCAATGCTTCTCACCTTTAATAAAGGTGAGAATGCCTCCCTTTAAAACGGGAGGCTAGAAAGGATTTTAATTACACAAAATCTCATTTTTTAGCGTATCTACTAAACGCTGATTTTGCTCATCTGTACCAATCGTAATACGCAAGTACTGGTTAATACGAGGTTTGTTGAAATAACGCACAATAATACCACGCTCACGTAACTCACTCGCGAGTTCACCTGCATCTTTAGATACGAATCTGGCAAAAATAAAGTTTGCACTCGAAGGTAATACCTTAAAACCAAGCTCATTCAACTGGGCTACCAACTTTTCACGACTGGCAATGACTTTCTGATTTTGTGCCTCAAAGTATTCCTGATCTTCAAAAGAAGCCACCGCTGCCGCAATCGCAAAACGATCCATCGGATAAGAGTTGAAACTGTTTTTGACTGCTTCAAGTGCTGCAATTAAATGTGGCTGAGCAATGGCAAAACCCACACGTAATCCTGCAAGAGAACGCGACTTCGATGTAGTTTGACATACCACTAGGTTTTCGTATTTCTCAACCAGCTTGACTGCCGATTCAGCGCCAAAGTCGACATAGGCTTCATCAATCACCACCACTGAATCTGGATTGGCTTGCAGAATTTCTTCAATCGCAACCAAACCAAGATCAATACTGGTTGGCGCATTCGGATTAGTGATGATAATGCCGCCATTGGCTTGTTTATAATCATCTACCACAATTTCAAAGTCATCATTGAGTGGTAAAATTTTGGTTTTTACCCCAAAGAACTGACTATATACCGGATAGAAACTATAGGTGATGTCTGGATAAAGCAATGGCTGTTCTTGAACAAAGAATGCTTTAAAAATGTGCGCTAAAACTTCATCCGAACCATTCCCGACAAAAACCGTCTCTACAGGCACATGTTGCTGTTTCGCAATGGCCTGTTTAAGTTCAGATGCATCAGGGTCAGGATAAAGACGCAGCACATCAGCTGAATTGGCCAATACCTGCTGCACTGCCGCAACCACTTTAGGCGATGGCGGATACGGATTTTCATTGGTATTCAGTTTTAAAATATTCTGGATTTTTGGCTGTTCACCCGGCGTATACGGTTCTAATTCACGTACGTCAGGACTCCAAAAACGCATTTGTTCTGTGGTGATATTCATTTTTAAATTCTCAAAGTTCCCTCTCCTAACCTCTCTTACATTCACTTTAAAACAATGCTTAAAGCTCATTCAGAGAGAGGAATATTCATTCTTTATAATATTTCCCCTCTCCTTAGTAGGAGAGAGTTAGGGAGAGGTTTTATATTTTTAATTACTGATAACGATAACGCGCCGATCTCGCATGCGCATCCAGATTTTCCTGCTGTGCCAAAATATCTGCTGTTTTCGCCAAGGTTTTAACACCCTCTTGTGAACACATGATCAGGCTTGATCGCTTCTGGAAATCATAAACCCCCAGCGGTGATGAAAAACGTGCTGTACCTGAAGTTGGCAAGACATGGTTTGGCCCGGCACAATAATCACCAATCGCTTCAGGGGTGTAACGACCCATGAAAATCGCGCCTGCATGGCGAATATCTTCTGCCATCTCTTGTGCTTCATCTAAACATAGCATGAGATGTTCTGGCGCCACTTGGTTAATCAGCTCAGCACCTTCAGCACGGTCTTTTACCAATACCAAAGCACCGCGGTTCTCAATTGAAGTACGTGCAATATCTGCTTTCGGTAATGCTTCTAAGTGTTTTTCAATCCACTTTTCAACAGCATCTAAAAGTGCTTCATCAGGTGTAATGAAAACGGCTTGTGCCACAGTGTCATGTTCAGCCTGTGACAATAAGTCCATCGCCAACCATTCAGCGTTATTCTCGCCTTCGGCATAGACCAGAATCTCAGAAGGGCCTGCAATCATATCGATACCGACCTGACCAAACACCGCACGTTTTGCTGCAGCCACAAACCGGTTACCTGGACCAGTAATTTTATCGACAGGTGGTACGGTTTCTGTACCATATGCGAGTGCTGCAACGGCTTGTGCACCACCAATCGTAAAGACACGTGTTACGCCAGCCAAATATGCAGCAGCCAATACCAATGGATTGAGTTCACCATTCGGGGCAGGCACCACCATAATAATTTCAGGGACACCCGCCACATGTGCAGGCACTGCATTCATCAGTACTGAGGATGGATAAGATGCCAGACCACCCGGCACATAAATCCCGACACGATCCAGTGGAGTCACTTTCTGACCGAGCGTATTCCCCAAAGCATCGACATAAGTCCAGCCATCTTGTTTTTGGGCCTGGTGAAACTCACGCACACGCGCTGCAGCTAATTCCAGTGCTTCACGAACTTCAGTCGTTAAACCTTCAAAGGCAGCTTTGAGCTGCTCTTGTGTCAGTTCTAGCTCTGAAAATTGATGCGCCGGATGTCGATCGAACTGTTGAGTGAGTTTAAGAACATGTGCATCACCATGCTGACGAACATCAGCAATAATTTGATCTACAGTTTTTAAAAGTTCAGGATCATTCACAGTCTCAAAAGCCAACAAGTCAGCAAATGCTTGCTTGAAGTTTTGATCTTGGGTCGATAAACGTCGCATCAATTTACCCATCAGGTTTGAATTCGAAGGCTTTAGTTTACCTGTTTTCTAGGCTTTTGTCGGCAGACATAGTGCTCTAGCTCTATGAGTTTTATTGAAAATAGCTTTGGGTAAAATTGATGAAAGGATTTAAATAGAATCTGATATATAGAGAAATAAGAAACCGCCCGGATTGGGCGGTTTCTTAAGCAATCAATTTTAAGCCTGTTTTACCTTTTCGCGTTCTTCGACTGCTTTTTCAAGCTGAGCCAGAATCGGATTTAACAAGGCTTGCTTACGTTTGAAGCTGGCTTTATTGACGATTAAACGTGAAGAGACTTTACAGATTTCTTCAAGTGGCTCTAAACCATTGGCACGTAAGGTATTACCAGTATCGACCACATCGACAATGTAATCGCCCAGACCGACCAATGGTGCAAGTTCCATTGAACCATACAACTTGATCACATCGACTTGCTCACCCAAGCTGGCATAGTATTGCCGGGTTAAATTCACGTACTTGGTCGCAATTTTCAAACGACCTTTAGGACGCTGCATCCCGACTTTACCAGCTGTCATCAATTTACAAACCGCAATTTTCAGGTCTAATGGTTCATAGACATTTTGCGCACCATGTTCCATCAATACATCTTTACCCGCTACACCAATATCGGCTGCACCATTTTCTACATAAGTCGGCACATCAGAAGCACGTAAAATTAAAATACGAACCTGTTTATGCGTAGTGGGGAAAATCAGTTTACGTGATTTATCCGGATCTTCCAGTAAATTAATCCCTGCTGTTTCAAGCAGTGGCAATGTTTCTTTTAAGATACGACCCTTACTTAATGCCAAAGTTAAACCATGATCAAAATTGCCCATTACGTCAAAGTTTGGATCATCGTTTCTCATATCGCTCATTAATTTACTCGCTTAATTTGGGCACCTAAACTTTGTAACTTTGCTTCTACATTTTCATAACCGCGGTCAATGTGATAAATACGGTCAATCAGTGTTTCACCTTCAGCGGCAAGTGCTGCCAGTACCAAAGAGAAAGAAGCACGTAAATCTGTTGCCATTACGGGTGCGGCAGAAAGTTTTTCTACCCCAGTTACGACAGCATCATTACCTTCGACCTGAATGTTTGCCCCCATACGGGCCAACTCAGGAACATGCATAAAACGGTTTTCAAAAATCGTTTCTGAAATTGTCGCAAAGCCTGCAGCAATGGCATTTACAGCCATGATCTGGGCTTGCATATCAGTTGGAAATTCTGGATGTGGCAAGGTCTGGAAGCTCACGGCTTTCGGACGTTTACCCAGCATATCTAACTCAATCCAGTCGTCGCCACGAGTGACTTCTGCGCCCATTTCTTCAAATTTATCCAGCACAGCTTCCATGAGGGATGGATCTGTGTGTGTGGTTTTGATACGACCACCTGTGATTGCAGCCGCCGCCAGATATGAACCCGTTTCAATCCGGTCAGCCACCACTGCATATTCACAGCCATGCAGACTTTCAACACCAGTCACGATTAACGTATCGGTATCCAAACCTTCAATTTTGGCCCCCATCTTGATCAGCATTTGCGCAAGATCAGTGATTTCAGGCTCACGTGCTGCATTGCGAATTGTGGTCACACCATCGGCCAAGACTGCAGCCATCAGAATATTTTCTGTACCACCGACAGTCACCATATCGAAAACGACTTCGCCACCTTTAAGACGGCCATCGACTTTGGCATGCACATAGCCTGCTTCAACTTCAATTTCTGCACCCAAAGCTTCCAACGCTTTTAAATGCTGATCAACAGGACGTGAACCAATTGCACAACCACCCGGCAAAGACACTTTTGCACTGCCATAGCGCGCCAATAAAGGGCCAAGCACTAAAATAGAAGCACGCATGGTTTTCACGAGCTCATATGGTGCAAACTGGTTATCTAATGTCGAGGTATCCGCAGTAACGGTATCACTTTCATAAGTCATGGTGATCCCAAGACCGGCAATCAGCTTCACCAATGTATTCACATCTTTCAGATCAGGAACATTTTTGAGCGTAATTGGCGTATCGGCAAGAATCATTGCTGCTAATAATGGAAGCGCAGCATTCTTAGCACCAGAAATACGCACTTCACCTTCGAGCTTGATACCGCCCTGAATTAAAAATTTATCCATTAATTTATTAAGCTCCAAATAAGCTTGCTTTGCGCCATTCTTCTTTTGTCATTGCTCGAATTGTCACTGCGTGAACTGCACCACTGGCAATATGGGCATTGAGAGGAGCATAAACAGCTTGTTGACGTGCAACTGGACGCTTACCTTCAAATTGATCATCCACAATACGGAGATCAAATTTTCCGCCCTGACCACTCACAGCAACATCCGCCTCGGGAAAAGCGGCTTCTAAAATTTCAGCGAGCTGTTCATTATTCATCACAAGACCTCTTATAGGACTAAGGGTGTAAAACGAGCCATTTTACTATAAATAGCAAAAATAATTCATGGATCCATACATTATATATATAAAAAAAGAGGCTTTTAAAACCTCTTTTTCATCATTTGTCCTTTACAAAGCCAAAGCATGCTGCTGTAAATGCATTTCCCGATATCGATCGATCTGGCGTTTTAATTTTTCTGTCAGAAGTTTAATGGAAGTATACATATCATCTGCTGTGGCATGGGCAAAAAACTCGATGCCCGGCAATCGGATAATCGCTTCTGCGATATGATTACTACTGCCTTTTCTGGAGCGTTTATCAATTTGATGATCTTTAGAGAGCTTCACTTGCATACTATTCACCTGATCAAGATGCTTGGTCATCTGTGAAAACTTGGTTTTTATACGTTCTTCAATTGCTGGCGTAATAGATAAATGATGTCCACGAATTGTTATTTGCATAGTTCTATCCCTCACCTTCGTTAGGATTAGAAGAGTCACAATATAAAACAATTTAAATACAGAAACTTATAACTAAAAAAAATGTATTTTAAGCACTGATTCAAATCATTTTCACTGTTCCTCAAAAGAAAAAAGATTCATTATGCTGTCATAATGAATCTTTAGAATAGCCAGATTTTAAATTTTAGATCAAGACCTTTCGCTCAGAAGATGAAGGAATATGTAACGATTCACGATATTTCGCCACCGTCCGTCGTGCCACATCAATCCCTTCATCTTTCAATATATTGGCGATTGCATTATCAGACAAAGGCTTACGGGCATTTTCTTCAGAAACCAGTTTTTTGATCTTGGCACGAATGGCTGTAGATGAAGCCTCTCCACCTGAAGTCGTACCCACATGACTCGAGAAGAAATATTTTAATTCAAATAAGCCGCGCGGCGTCAGCATATATTTATTGGTGGTCACACGAGATACGGTCGATTCATGCAATTCTACTTCTTCGGCAATATCTCTTAAAACCAAAGGTTTCATCCCTTCAGCGCCAATTTCCAAGAACATTTTCTGATGTTCGACAATACAGGTTGCCACTTTTAATAATGTTTTATGCCGCTCATCAACGCTTTTAATGAAATTTTTTGCTTCTAGCATCTGGTTACGTAAATATTGATTATCGTCACTTTGATCTGCACGACGAATCATTTTGGCATAGAAAGGATTGACGCGTAATTTTGGCAGTACATCCGGATTTAAATTGACATGCCAAGCGTTATTCTTTTTCATGACCACAACATCTGGCACCTGATAATCCGATTCTT
Organism: Acinetobacter sp. YH12156; assembly: GCF_013418235.1. Classification (NCBI taxonomy): domain Bacteria; kingdom Pseudomonadati; phylum Pseudomonadota; class Gammaproteobacteria; order Moraxellales; family Moraxellaceae; genus Acinetobacter; species Acinetobacter sp. YH12156. The sequence goes on along the minus strand of NZ_VPCL01000004.1, from coordinate 1,217 downwards.
TATTTTCAAATTCCAAGCCCGGGTGAGGTTTCAGAGTTTTTAATAAATCTACCGCATAGCGTAACTGCTCTGGATTTAGCCCGGTTTGTTTAATTAATTTTGGCAGTTCATTACTAATCAGTAATTCATAATGTTGTAGAAGCTTGATTGCATCATTTCGGCAAGGCGTTGAGGCAGGTAAATGATCAAGCTGAACCAACAGACATTCTGCCAAACTTCTAGACCCTACACCCACCGGATCTAAACGCTGAATATGCTTTAATACGACCGCAACTTCATCATCTTCAATTTCCTCCTCACTCCCCATCAAGGATAGAAGATGTTGTACCGATGCAGTAATTTCAGTCAGCTCAGCATCTAAAAAGCCTTTGTCATCCAGGGAATCGACAATGCAATAAGCGATTAATTTATCAAGCTGTGAAAAATTTAACAGGTTAATTTGCTCAAGCATATATTCCTGTAAGCTCTGATGCCCTTGACGATTGTCTTCGCGCTCTTCGAATTCAGCCGCACCTAAGCTGGTAGGTTGATGAGTATAGACATCATCCCAATCGGTATCTATAGGTAGGTCATCGGGAAGGTGATCCGCATTGAGTTCATTAGTTAGGTCTTTGTGTTCATTATTTGATTCAAGTGTCGATAAGCGTTCAAGGGTAATCTGTTCTTCAACTTTTTCTAATAGAGGGTTACTATCAAGTTGCAGTTGAACTTCTTGTTCCAGTTCCAGACTCGATAATTGTAATAGCCGAATTGCTTGCTGCAATTGTGGAGTTAATGACAGCGAGTTCGCAATTTTTAAGCCCACTGATAATCTCATTATAACCCCCTTAATTAAAAATCTTGTTCTATAAGCAATTTTTATGCCGTTTTAATTTTTATAACACAGTTTTACCAAAAAACATACGAACTGGCTTTCAAATTCTTATATTTCCCAAATTAATAATTCTCAAATATTTGATTTACAAGAACAAAAAATACCCATTAACGATTTCGCTAAGGGGTGTTTTGAGTAAATTCAGAATATTATTTTTACTATATTTAATTTTACTATAAATCCCGCGCACAAAAAAACACCCCCAACTGTTAAGTTGGGGGTGTTTCGAATAATGAGCTGGCGATGACTTACTCTCACATGGGTAACCCCACACTACCATCAGCGCAAAGAGGTTTCACTTCTGAGTTCGGGAAGGGATCAGGTGGTTCACTCTTGCTATTGT
>NZ_VPCL01000042.1:0-1022 GCF_013418235.1 Acinetobacter sp. YH12156 | reverse complement strand
GTCTAACCGCAAGGAGGACGCTTACCACGGTGTGGCAGATGACTGGGGTGAAGTCGTAACAAGGTAGCCGTAGGGGAACCTGCGGCTGGATCACCTCCTTAACGAAAGATTGACGATTGGTAAGAATCCACAACAAGTTGTTCTTCATAAAGATGTATCTGAGGGTCTGTAGCTCAGTTGGTTAGAGCACACGCTTGATAAGCGTGGGGTCACAAGTTCAAGTCTTGTCAGACCCACCAAATCTGACTAACGCGGCATGCAAGTGCTGAAGCAAACAGAACGGAACGATACATTGACTTATTGATAAGCTGGGGACTTAGCTTAGTTGGTAGAGCGCCTGCTTTGCACGCAGGAGGTCAGGAGTTCGACTCTCCTAGTCTCCACCAAATTTCAAGATAAGAAAAACAACGTTTTTCCTTGAAATTTAAGCAAGAAGCTACGCTTCGCGCAGGCTTTAATCAAACGAAGCTTGAGCTGAGTGTTAAACACCCAGATAAGTGTTTAGATCCTAGAGATTAACAAGTACAAGCGTTATGATACGCGGACTTGATAATCTCTGTGATTTATCACAGCAACATGACCTGACGAAGGCATGTTAAATCATTAACAGAATATATTTGAGTTGAAATAAATTGTTTAAGGCTCAGAACTAAATTGAAATTGAAATGTGACACGCAAGTGACATGTTTGAATGAAGATGCAGAACTGAGAAACTAGCGATTAACTGAATCAAGCGTTTTGGTATATGAATCTAATTGAAGCTGTACAGTGATTAAGTTCACGAGACACTAAACTGTATGTTGGTTGATCTACTTGTAGGATCAAGCGACTGTTTGGGGTTGTATAGTCAAGTAATTAAGTGCATGTGGTGGATGCCTTGGCAGTCAGAGGCGAAGAAAGACGTGATAGCCTGCGAAAAGCTCCGGGGAGGCGGCAAATATCCTGTGATCCGGAGATGTCTGAATGGGGAAACCCACTTACCATAAGGTAGGTATTGCATGATGAATACATAGTCATGCAAG
>NZ_VPCL01000041.1:0-1025 GCF_013418235.1 Acinetobacter sp. YH12156 | reverse complement strand
GTTTTTGATAACTGGTCTAAATAATTTCTTCTGCCAACGATATACATTTTCAAAGATCCGCTCAAACTGGTTCTTTTGTATCTCAACGTAGGCCATCAAGGCTGAAAAAATATGATTCAAAATCAGTTTAGATCGTCTTACTTGAAACTTTTCAATATGACAAACCTGTTTAATCACCCGGTGATATTGCTCTATTTTCCAATGACTTGAATGTAATTCATGAAAACCCTCAAAGGACAATAAATCATCTTCATCTTGATGCACAATATAAAACCTCTGCTGTTCTTTTAACTGAGTCTTAAATAATTGTACAAAGCCAAAATCTTTGAGCCAGACCACTTGACCCTGATGGAAATCTGGCAATAAACGCAGTTGAAACCATTGTCCTTTTTCTGGGGAAACCTTACGGTTACAGTCGATACCAAACATAAATCGAATACCATATTTTCTTATGGTTTTTAGATTTCCAGTCGATGAATACCAACTATCACCTGTAATAAATTGAATCTTTGCACCCCAACTGAGTACTTCACTTAACATATCTATAAAGTAATCATTCTTGGTTTTACTTTCAGATTTGTCATAAATTCGGAAATTAATTGGAATATTTTGACCATTTTGATCTGTCGCATACAAGGTAATGAGATTAATACCCTTGACGGATCGGTGGTGTTTGCCTGACCAAAAATAGCTAACCAAGTCCATATGTTGACTATATGGTTTATCTAAAACAGTATCATCAATACTGACTATAAGTTTATTATTATCAATATGTTGAATTGATTCTTGATATAGGTCGTGAGGTGTGTAGTCTTCACGCTCTAGAAAGCGATTTACACTATCATGCGAGATATTATAAGTCTCGGCAAGTTGTGTGCAGCTAATAGAGTTCGGTTCTGTCATGAGAAAGCCCATATAAATGGGTAATGTACAAGTTGCTGTAGAAGCATGTTTAATTCGTCTGATCACAGATACTTTATAAAGTATTTTAATACTTTTTTGAATCCGTCAATGCGTAAGTCCTA
>NZ_VPCL01000040.1:0-1121 GCF_013418235.1 Acinetobacter sp. YH12156 | reverse complement strand
ATAAGGTGTATTATGTTAATTTTAGAAAATCTAAAATAATTATTGATAATTTTTTTTGAAAATTTAAAATACCTTCCGATTGGTATGTTAGGTATGATTACTTATGAACAGTGTGTTACTCGCTTATGTATTACTTGGATTTGCAATAGTTTCCGAAGTGATTGGAAGCACTTTTTTAGTTAAATCAGAGGGTTTCTCAAAATTATTTCCGAGTATTATGGTGATAATTATATACAGTCTAGCTTTCTATCTGCTATCACAAGTTATTAAAACAATCCCTTTAGGTATTGCATATGCGATATGGGGAGGAGTCGGTATTGTTCTGACTACTATTGTTGGCTACGTTTTATTTAAACAAACTTTAGATGCTCCAGCTATGATTGGTATTGTTTTAATAGTTTCTGGAGTTGTTATTATTAATCTATTCTCTCAATCTACAGGTCATTAAGTGAAAAAAATGCAACAGCCTAAGAAACAGCCAGAAATTATTCGAAAGCGTATTCTTGAACAAGCAGCTACTCTTGTTTCACAAAAAGGCATTTCTGGTGTTTCTATTCAAAATATTGCTACAGCAGTAGGCATCACAAAAGGGGGAATATTCCATCATTTCCCTAATAAAGAAATTTTAATAGAAGAAATGTTTAATCAAGTAATTCTTGAAGTAGATCAAACTATTGAATATCTAATGAAACAAGATGAAGACGAATATGGAAAATTCACACGAGCTTATGTTCACAGTGCTTTTATTCATCAAATAAATGGTGTGGTTTCTGCATGGTCAGCTGTATCAATGACTCTAATTACAGAGCCTACCTTTAATAAAATTTGGATGGAATGGCTTAAAAATAGATTATCACAACATGCAGAAACAGACAGTCATCCTAATTTAGAGTTAATTCGTTTAGCAGCAGATGGGTTATGGCTACAAAGTATTACCGGAGTCATTGATGATGAGCAATGTTCAAAATTAGAAGACGATCTGCTTAATCGAACCTATTTAACATAAAATCTCTTATGCGAAATTTCAGCTCGATGCTTTGAAAGATGGCTAAAGCCATGTTTCAAAGTCGGGCAACTTTGCGCTTGCTGTAATTTGATTTGTAATGAGAAAAACCAAGCAA
>NZ_VPCL01000039.1:0-1185 GCF_013418235.1 Acinetobacter sp. YH12156 | reverse complement strand
AGTACCAGCGTACGGCCCACAGAATGATGTCACGCTGAAAATGCCGGCCTTTGAATGGGTTCATGTGCAGCTCCATCAGCAAAAGGGGATGATAAGTTTATCACCACCGACTATTTGCAACAGTGCCAAGCGCGGTGTCCGGAATTTCAGGTTTGTGTCTCTACAAAGACTAACTATCAGAAAAACTCATCGAGCATCAAATGAAACTGCAATTTATTCATATCAGGATTATCAATACCATATTTTTGAAAAAGCCGTTTCTGTAATGAAGGAGAAAACTCACCGAGGCAGTTCCATAGGATGGCAAGATCCTGGTATCGGTCTGCGATTCCGACTCGTCCAACATCAATACAACCTATTAATTTCCCCTCGTCAAAAATAAGGTTATCAAGTGAGAAATCACCATGAGTGACGACTGAATCCGGTGAGAATGGCAAAAGCTTATGCATTTCTTTCCAGACTTGTTCAACAGGCCAGCCATTACGCTCGTCATCAAAATCACTAGCATCAACCAAACCGTTATTCATTCGTGATTGCGCCTGAGCGAGACGAAATACGCGATCGCTGTTAAAAGGACAATTACAAACAGGAATCGAATGCAACCGGCGCAGGAACACTGCCAGCGCATCAACAATATTTTCACCTGAATCAGGATATTCTTCTAATACCTGGAATGCTGTTTTCCCGGGGATCGCAGTGGTGAGTAACCATGCATCATCAGGAGTACGGATAAAATGCTTGATGGTCGGAAGAGGCATAAATGCCGTCAGCCAGTTTAGTCTGACCATCTCATCTGTAACATCATTGGCAACGCTACCTTTGCCATGTTTCAGAAACAACTCTGGCGCATTGGGCTTCCCATACAATCGATAGATTGTCGCACCTGATTGCCCGACATTATCGCGAGCCCATCTATACCCATATAAATCAGCATCCAGGTTGGAATTTAATCGCGGCCTCGAGCAAGACGTTTCCCGTTGAATATGGCTCATAACACCCCTTGTATTACTGTTTATGTAAGCAGACAGTTTTATTGTTCATGATGATATATTTTTATCGGCACTGTTGCAAATAGTCGGTGGTGATAAACTTATCATCCCCTTTTGCTGATGGAGCTGCACATGAACCCATTCAAAGGCCGGCATTTTCAGCGTGACATCATTCTGTGGGCCGTACGCTGGTACT
>NZ_VPCL01000038.1:0-1289 GCF_013418235.1 Acinetobacter sp. YH12156 | reverse complement strand
CAGGTAGAGTTCATCGTTTTACTCCCAAGCAGAAGAACATGGCGCTTGATTTGTGGCTCGAGTCGGAGCACTATGAACCACAGGTACTTCGCAATGGTTGTGTAATTGAATCCGTGGCACTGGCACTGGGCAGGCGGAATGCCGATATCCTGGCTATTGTAGAAGAGCGGTGCTGCGAGGAGGTTGTTGAAAGTGTGCAAGCTGGTCTTGGTCTAAATCTGCATCATGTAGAGATTGTGCTACAATGTTTTGATATTGTGGGGCATTGCAACTTAGGGGATAAAGAGGTCACGCTCAATGCTAGTGGCAAAATGTCTTTCTGCTTCGATATCTCTGATGAGCATATGAGTTTCTGCGGACGACGCAAAGACCCCAGCTGCAAGCTAGTGAGTGGTGCATTGCATGGCAAAATGTTCGCCGAATCGGCGTTGTTAGATCTGGAGAACTGCGGCTTAAAAATAGACTTTGAACCAAATTGGAATCGCGCAGGAATGCTCGCAGATAGCATGCATCAAGGGGCCACAGGAGTTTTGGGTTCTGCACTCTTCAACAATAAGAGAAATATGCGTGAGAAATTTGTGCGTGACACAGCTTTGAGCTTGCATGCAATAGTGGGAACTTTTGGCTCTGGAAAGAGTACGCTGTTCAAAAATCTACTGAAGCATGGTGCTGGCAAATCGCTGGATTTCGTATCACCGAGGCGCGCATTGGCTGAAGACTTCAAGCGTACGGTCGGGATGAACGAGCGCGGCGGGAGAGCCAAAGCAGGGCAAGAGAACTGGAGAGTCACCACGTTGGAGACATTCCTAGCAAGAGTGGAATTCCTAACGGAGGGGCAGGTGGTCATTTTGGACGAGATGCAGCTGTATCCACCTGGGTACTTTGACCTAGTTGTGAGTATGCTTAAAGTGGATGTGAGGCTTTTCCTTGTGGGCGATCCTGCACAAAGCGACTATGACAGTGAGAAAGATAGATTGGTGCTAGGAGCCATGGAGGAGAATATGAGCGTCATACTTGGGGCAAGCGAATACAATTACAAAGTGCGAAGTCATCGGTTTTTGAATTGCAATTTCATAGGGAGACTTCCATGTGAGATAAATAAAGATGATTGCACGATTGATGAGCCTCACATTATGCGCATGCACCTTGAAAATCTTCTTGACGTAGCAGAGGAGTACAAATCTGTGGTGCTTGTAAGCTCCTTTGACGAGAAAATGGTAGTATGCGCGCATCTCCCGGAGGCGAAAGTGTTCACTTTTGGAGAAAGTACGGGATTAACTTTCATGCAT
>NZ_VPCL01000036.1:0-1484 GCF_013418235.1 Acinetobacter sp. YH12156 | reverse complement strand
GCTTACGCGCCTGCGCAATGGCTGCGTCTGGCGCCAGATACCGGCCTCCATCGGAGAAACTGTCCGAGGTTATGTTGACGATGCCGAAAATGATGAGCGATTTATTCATGGGGGCTTCTATAATAATCTCTGTACACGACAAAAATAGATAACTCATTGAAATAATGTCACAATAATTGTTTTCTAACGACGAATACTATGACACATCTCAATGAGTTATATCTTATCTTAAACAAATCTCTAAAATGGAACAAGTCACATTTAAAGTGCTTTGCGCTCATCATGCTTGTGATTATTTTAAAGCAAACATGTAATCTTTCTTCTGCATCTAAAGCCTTGCCCATCAAGTGTTTACCACAATCATTTTATCGACGTATGCAGCGCTTCTTTGCAGGTCAGTATTTTGATTATCGTCAAATTTCTCAGTGTCATCACCAGAACGATGGTGATGACTACGGCGATCTGACCCCAAAGGATTCGGCCTCCGCGCAATGCAGGCTCCAGTCGGCAAAAGAGACGGAGCCGATCAGAGAGTAGGCAAAATCGGGACGGGCAACAGGAAAGAGGATGCCGGAGGGCTGCCGGATACTATCGGCGGCAAATAGGATGGATCGCCTGTGCCGTTATCGTGCCGGTCGAGTGCCATCCAGGAAACGATTGGGCGAATCGCCGTCACGCTTCATTTTGCCTGCGAGGTTGAGTAGATTTTTCAGTGCGGAGTTGCGATTGAACGGCGACCAGACGGCTGTAAAGGCAACCGGCTCCGGTTCATCGAGGAAGGGCAGGAAGACGATGCCGGTCGTCGGCAACAATGACGTTGCCTCGCCGACGATAGTGATGCCGAAGCCTTGTCCGACCATAGATAGCAGCGTGTCGCGCCCCACATCAAAGCGCCGGATCGACGGTGCGGGCCAACGCCCGGCAAGGCGCAGCACGATATGGTCATGGACCTGCGGGCCGGTGCCACCATAGCGAACAATGAAAGTCTCGCCGACCAGATCGGACCAAGTGATTGCGGACTGCCCGGCGAGGCGATGCCCATCCGATAGCACGGCCACCAGCGGTTCGGTCCAGATCGGTCGGGTATGGCAGTCGGGCATCTCGGGCTTGCCCGCGACGAACACCACGTCGAGCTGGTCAGCACGAAGCTGCATCACCGCATCGCGGGCTGTGCCTTCGGTGATCTCAACCTCAATGCCCGTATGTTCTTCCCGATAATGACGGATCAGCTCCGTGAGAAAGCTGCGTGGGATTAAGGCATGGATGCCGATGCGAAGCCGGCCGTATTCTCCTTGAGCTGTCATGCCTGCGGTCTTCACTGCGTGATCGAGTTGATCGACACCCGCCGTGACACGCTCCATGAAGTGCCTGCCTGCGTCTGTTAGCCGAACGCCCCGCGCATGGCGCTCAAATAGCAGGACACCAAGGTTATCCTCCAGCGCTTTCACACGCGCGCTGACGCTCGACTGGCTGATACCAAGTGC
>NZ_VPCL01000035.1:0-1716 GCF_013418235.1 Acinetobacter sp. YH12156 | reverse complement strand
TATTTAACATAAAATCTCTTATGCGAAATTTCAGCTCGATGCTTTGAAAGATGGCTAAAGCCATGTTTCAAAGTCGGGCAACTTTGCGCTTGCTGTAATTTGATTTGTAATGAGAAAAACCAAGCAAAGTACCGATCAACTAGTATTTTTTAGGGTCGATCTGACACCAGTCATACGTTTTTTCTTTGACACTACTCGGTTCAAACGAGTAGCAATTTTTCCTCATTATTCTCACCAATGTTTCACCATCACTTTCTCGAATTTGTAGCGGATATTTTTTTAGTACAGCCATATCTGCTCTACGTTCATCAATTTCGTCTTTGCTTGGTATGTATAAAAAGATAGCCAAAATGAACACCATCATCACAGCAACAAACGTGCTGGCAAAAATAAAGATAAGTTTTAAGTTGAGCCTGTTTGTAGCTTCGTTTAATGCCTGAATACTGTTGTTTAATGCACCTGTATGCTTCTTATTTGTGTTTTCTAGCGATTTTTCAGCCTTGTCTAGCACTCCACTAGCGACTTGGTTGTAAAACTGCTCTAATCGCTTCTTATCGTCTGCTATGGCTTCTCGATATTCCTTCATGGATGCCAATAAAATATATAACTGGTCATCTAAATCATTTTGATTACTCATAATGACATTCCGCCTCTACTTAGTTTTTGATATGCCTTGCGGAGTGCTTGCTCGGCTCGTTGTTTATCTAATTCTTGCTGTCGTTTCATTTCCGCTTGGCGTTCCAGTTCTAGACGTTTGGTTTCTTGGTTCTTCTGCCATTGATCAAAACCTTGATCGACACGGTTTAAACCACGCTGTAAAACGCTCTCTTTCTGCTGTTTCTGTTGGTCAAGCTGTTGGGCGTTCTGCTGTTTCACATTGTCATTAAAACGGCTGATTTCAGTGTCTATGCCTTGTCTGCGTAATTGGGTGACTTTAGTGCCTTCATGGATGGTGGCTTGTAGTCCGTTATTCTGATCGGCATAGCTGCGGTGATCTATTTTTTCTCGGTAGCCTGCTCGTTCTAATGCGTGATTGGCTAAATTTGCCCACGTTTCCCGAATCTGTTTAATTTCGTCTTGGGTTGTACCCATACCAAGGCTTTTTCGTTTGGCGTTGCTGAGTTCAATATCGGTTTTGGTGGTCAGGGTGAGTTTATTGTCCGTGTCCAATTCGGCTTTTCGGGTGGTAAGCATGATATGGGCGTGATGATTCTTATCATTACCGCCTTTGCTGGGTTCATGGATGGCTAAATCTGCGATCACTCCATAGCGATCAACTAAGGACCTGGCAAAGTCTTTTGCCAAGTCCTTACGTTGATCAGCGTCTAATTCATCAGGTAGGGCAATGACCCATTCTCTAGCGGTTCGGGCATCTTTACGGTTTTCGGTTTTTTCTGCCAAGTTCCAAAGTTCACCACGGTCAATTTCAATATCTAAATTAGACAGAATTTCAGAATGGGCGACACCGTCTTTTCTCGTAAAGTCATGGGTCAGTCCTGTGCGTTCATCTTCTAGTTTTTCCCCTGCACGATATGCAGATGATGCAACCGCAGTTCGCCCCGAACTTCGGTTCACCGTTTTAGTGGAACAATGATAAATTGCCATGCAGTCGCCTTGGGGTGCTTTTGCTTTTAAAAAATTGCGTAGCAGTTTTTTGGGGTTAAGGGGTGTCCCCTTGCGCAACTTTGACTTGAACTTTGTTCAAGTCGTAAGTGC
>NZ_VPCL01000034.1:0-1745 GCF_013418235.1 Acinetobacter sp. YH12156 | reverse complement strand
TACAACAACTGTTTGGGTGTTGTATAGTCAAGCCTCACGAGCAATTAGTATTGGTCAGCTTCACATATCACTATGCTTCCACATCCAACCTATCAACGTCGTAGTCTTCAACGGCTCTTTAGAGGACATAAAGTCCTAGGGAAATCTTATCTTGAGGTAGGCTTCCCGCTTAGATGCTTTCAGCGGTTATCCCTTCCGAACATAGCTACCCGGCGATGCGACTGGCGTCACAACCGGTACACCAGAGGTTCGTCCACTCTGGTCCTCTCGTACTAGGAGCAGATCCTCTCAAATTTCCAACGCCCACGGTAGATAGGGACCGAACTGTCTCACGACGTTCTAAACCCAGCTCGCGTACCTCTTTAAATGGCGAACAGCCATACCCTTGGGACCTGCTTCAGCCCCAGGATGAGATGAGCCGACATCGAGGTGCCAAACACCGCCGTCGATATGAACTCTTGGGCGGTATCAGCCTGTTATCCCCAGAGTACCTTTTATCCGTTGAGCGATGGCCCTTCCATACAGAACCACCGGATCACTAAGACCTACTTTCGTACCTGCTCGACTTGTGGGTCTCGCAGTTAAGCGCGCTTTTGCCTTTATACTCTACGCGTGATTTCCGACCACGCTGAGCGCACCTTCGTACTCCTCCGTTACTCTTTAGGAGGAGACCGCCCCAGTCAAACTACCCACCAGACATGGTCCTCGTCCCGGATAACGGGACAGAGTTAGAACCTCAATATTACCAGGGTGGTATTTCAAGATTGGCTCCACCGAAACTAGCGTCTCGGTTTCAAAGCCTCCCACCTATCCTACACAAGTAAGATCAAAGTTCAATGTCAAGCTGCAGTAAAGGTTCACGGGGTCTTTCCGTCTAGCCGCGGGTACACCGCATCTTCACGGCGAATTCGATTTCACTGAGTCTCTGCTGGAGACAGCGCCCCCATCATTATGCCATTCGTGCAGGTCGGAACTTACCCGACAAGGAATTTCGCTACCTTAGGACCGTTATAGTTACGGCCGCCGTTTACTGGGGCTTCGATCAAGAGCTTCGCTTACGCTAACCCCATCAATTAACCTTCCAGCACCGGGCAGGCATCACACCCTATACGTCCACTTTCGTGTTTGCAGAGTGCTATGTTTTTAATAAACAGTTGCAGGGGCCTGGTTTCTGTGGCTGCTCTCAGCTCAGGAAGCAAGTTCCATCACCAAAAGCAGCGTACCTTCTCCCGAAGTTACGGTACCATTTTGCCTAGTTCCTTCAGCAGAGTTCTCTCAAGCGCTTTGGTCTACTCGACCTGACCACCTGTGTCGGTTTCGGGTACGATTCCTGTGTAACTGAAGCTTAGAGACTTTTCCTGGAAGCATGGTATCAGCCACTTCACTGTACAAGTACAGCTTGCTATCAGTTCTCAGCATAGAGCACCCCGGATTTGCCTAAGATGCATGCCTACAACCTTTCACCTGGACAACCAACGCCAGGCTGACTTAACCTTCTCCGTCCTCTCATCGCATTACACAGAAGTATTGGAATATTAACCAATTTCCCATCGACTACGCCTCTCGGCCTCGCCTTAGGGGTCGACTCACCCAGCCCCGATTAACGTTGGACTGGAACCCTTGGTCTTTCAGCGTGCGAGTTTTTCACTCGCATTGTCGTTACTCACGTCAGCATTCGCACTTCTGATACCTCCAGCAGACTTCTCAATCCACCTTCATCGGCTTACAGAACGCTCCCCTACCAC
>NZ_VPCL01000033.1:0-1829 GCF_013418235.1 Acinetobacter sp. YH12156 | reverse complement strand
GGATAACAGCTATCCTCCCTTGTAATCATGACCAATCTAGGCTTATTTCTGGGCTTGTTTATTCTTTTGATGCTCAGGGTAATCAAGAGTGGATGGTGGAAAAAAGATTAAGTGTTGAAGGTTCACATTCTTCAAAAATCCAAATTAAAACAGTTGATAGCTCGCATATATGGATTTCAGGCAATCCAACTAAATTTCTGCAAGGTCATAACATCTTTGGGACTAATGATTTAGTCGGGGTGATGGGTAAATTTTTTGATGAGTTACTAAAGAAAGATATTGGCTTATCTCCTGATCCATTCCAATACGCCATGATTAAGGATGGAAACTACAGCCTTTCAAGAGTTGATATAAACGAAACATGGCACCTGGATAACAAGAGATCTGTTTTAGCTTGGATTCGAGCTGTAGGTGAAAGAGCTTATTTAAAACATCGTGGAGCTGGTCAATTCTCAGGTGATACAGCTTACTTTGGTAAAAATTCTAGACGTTGGGCTTTAAAGTGTTACTCCAAAGGACATGAAATTAATGCTAGAGGACATAAATTACCTAAAGAATTACAAATTCCTGAACTACTAGAATATGCAGACAAAGCCTTACGAATAGAAGCTGTTGTAAGGCAATTGGAATTAAAAAGGAGAGGTTTAGACCTTGCATCCGATTGGGATATAGACACACCTGAAGTGTTACTCTTAGAATACTTGGGTAACTTAGAATTGAGTGACGTTTATATGCTTAAGGATGATGTTTTAGACACACTTCCGACACGTCTAAGAATGGTCTATCAATCTTGGCTCAATGGTGATGATCTCAAACAGATTATGTCGAGTTCTGCGTTCTATAGATGGCGCACTCAACTACAAAAATATGGAATCGACATTGCTACTCCATCACCAAAAGAAAAAACCAACGTGATTCCATTAATTCGTGTTTTAGAAGCACAACCTGTCGGTATTCCTGATTGGGCTTATGAAAAAGGATTAGTTGCTTAACTAGTCCTTTTTGTTTTATATTCAATTTGTCCAATAGTATACGGATGGGTTTTAAACCCGTTTTTGCATCACAATGTGAATAATTAAATTATTCGTACGTGAAGCTATTTAGAGTTAGGTTACTCTAGATAAAACAATATAGGCCTACAAAATTCTTTGTAGGCTTATTTCATTTTAGGGTCTTAAAAATATCTCATAAAACACGAGTAATGCTATGACGTCGAGGAGGAGGAGCTTCGACGACCGACCGAGAAGGAAGAGCAGAGCGAGTGTCTACGAGCGAACTGACATAATTAGAATTACTGAACCTTCCCTTCCTGATTACAAACTCCCATTTGTCCTAGATCGGTAAAACTTAGGCTATGCCGACGCAACCGCGTCCGACGTCGGATCGTCTCGCGTCCGCGCGGCGCGTGAAGGGAGGTGTGCAGTGTTAGTAATACTGCACATTTGTCCCACTTCCGGGAATTTTTTATATAACCAACACTTTACAGCACATTTTTTATTCGGTACTCTTCTTTTATAGTGTTACACCTGAGAATAAGATGCCTGCTAAGAATCCAAGAACGAACCTGACACTACCTACTGATTTAGATGCTGTTATTGCTGATATTGCCCGTTTACAGGGGATACCTAAAGCGAAAGTTATTACGGAATTACTCTTAGAAGTTCAGCCTGTTTTAGAACATACCCGTGATGCCCTCCAAGCTGTTCATGAAAACAAGGAGGATGCTCTTAATGTTGCCCGTAATTTCGCACATTCAATGATGCTAGAAGGAAATGAAAAACTTGGCCTTATTGCTAATGAGGTCAAAAAATTATGATTGATTGGATAAC